>JAGZXV010000004.1 GCA_018378255.1 Clostridiaceae bacterium
GTAATTCCCATCAGTATATATTTTTCTGACCTCATAAAATAGAAAAATAAGATAACAAGAAGAAAAAAGAGAGACTCTGAATAAAATATGGAAAAATAAAAGCTATAGGCCCCAAAGAGATAAGTCATTATGAAAAATACTGCCTTTTCCTGGCTTCCTCTTGTCTCTTTAATATAAACTCCAGATACAACAAGTCCGATTGCAAACAGGATTGAATTAACAATGCTTGCAGCTAAATTAAGACCGATATGGAACCCTCTTGAAACATAACGCACAATCATTGGCGTCAAAGGGAAAAAAGCCCAGTTGGCCGCATCACCGTTTTCGTGCCTATTGGGAACTAAATCATAACCGCTTTCTGCCAGCCGTCTATACCATCCGGCATCCCAAATATTTATTCTCTCAAAAAAACCAACATCCGAACTATATACACTTTTCCAAAAACAAAATACTGCATACATCATCAGCCTGGACAGGAGAAGCACTGTCAGCGTCAGAAGGAAAAGGCCCCATTTTGAATTCAGGTATTGATTAGTCTTTGTTTTCATCGATCTGCACTTCCTTTATTAAAATCCCGGCCTGACGGCTGCTCGTACAAATAATTGACAGTTTTAAACGGCCGTCTAATACTATCCCACGATCAATTACCATCTGGATTTTCTCCTCTTTCACCGCTGTATTTTTTACTTCCTGCCATATAGTCTGCCCATTAGCACTAATTACTATCTCTGTATTGCCTGCCGGTTTAGAATAAACTAATTCTAATTTAAGCTTCTTATCCGGGAGTTTATCAAAATATATAGCTGCCTCACCAGCCTGTGTCCAGCGGCCTCCGGCCTCTATCTCTCCCCAGCCGCTCTCACACCGCTTCTGTTCCTGCTCCATCTGGATAACCTCTCCCAAAGTATAATCAAATCCATCGATCCCAGGCCATATATCAATCTCTTTATCAATATAATACAGTTGATATGCCCAGTTAACATCCGGTGTTCTGGCTTTCCACAAAACCAATAAATAAAATAGGATTAATGCTGCACTCAATATATAGCAAATCCAGGGAAATACTTTGGGAATCGTCCTATCTTTCTTCATCATCATTTAAAAACTCCTTAACAATAAATCTAGGCCGCGCTTTGGTCTCCATATATATTTTACCAATATATTCTCCTACAATCCCCACTGACAAAATTAATAAACCACCAATCCCCCAAACTGAAACCATCAAACTAGCCCATCCGGGAGTTGTAGTACCTCTGAAAAAACCAATCACACTCCAAATCAGCATAACAATGCTGATCGAAAAAACAGCTATACCCAGCGCTGTAATCATACGTATCGGTTTGGTACTAAGGGAAGTTATGCCTTCAAAAGCAAAAGCAAGCATCTTTTTAAGCGGATATTTGCTCTCTCCTGCAAAACGCTCGCTCCGTTCATAATACACAATGCCCGTCCGATATCCAATCATTGGCACAATACCACGAAGGAACAAATTTACCTCTTTAAACTCAGCCAGCCCTTCAAGCGCTCTTTTACTCATCAAACGGTAGTCTGCATGATTATATACAGTGTTGGCTCCAAGAACATCCATAAGTTTGTAAAATCCCTCTGCAGTAAACCTCTTGAACCAGGTATCAGTGATCCTCTTGCTGCGGACCCCATAGACAATATCGCACCCTGACAAATATTGCTCGATCATTTCATCCATAGCGTTAATATCATCCTGTAAGTCCGCATCCATAGAAATGCTGACATCACATACATCTTTTACTGTCATCAGCCCTGCTAGCAGCGCATTCTGATGCCCCCGATTGCGACTGAGATTAATCCCGCTAAACAGCGGATCAGAACTATGCAATTTTTCAATTATCTCCCATGTTCGATCCTTTGAGCCATCATTTACAAATACCACATGACTTTTCCTGGATATTTTTCCTGAATTTATCAGAGATGTCATCTTGGAGTTTAGACGATTGGCTGTTTCGTGGAGAACTGCTTCTTCGTTGTAACATGGAATTACTACATAAAGTTTATTCAGTTCACTCATTATCCTTATACTCCTCATCATATTCCTTAAAAAGTCAAATTAAAAACTTTTGCTATAGTACTGGAGTGTGCTATAAAATTATTTACTATTATTCTTTATCCCCTCCCCAATGCTTTCTTTATCTGAGTCGAGCTTGTGCTCTTAGTATATGGGAAGAAATAAATATCTGAACCAACTTGATTCAATCTTTTTTTATCAACAATCCAAGATTCATTATTAACATAATCATCACCAGAAAACAAACAGTCAAATTTATATAATTCCCATGCTGCCATCTTGTCTATATTATCTAACGTTACAGGAACCGCTTTATCAACATATTTAATAGATCCAACAATTTCCAAACGTTCATCAAATGGTATGTACGGTGGTTTACCTTTAAAGTGAACAACCAGTTCATCAGTAAGTACTCCCACAATTAAATATTCACACTTGTCCTTAGCTTTTCTAATTAAATTCAAATGGCCAATATGAAATAAATCAAATACACCTGCTATATAGCCGATTTTATAATCTTTCATTTTATGTACTCCTTTATCTAAATTTGCTCGCACTATTACTTAAGCGATCACCTTAGTGTCTTTTTAGAATACGACATTAAATTCCTAAGCAATTAATGAGTGTTCTAACCGCTATGACACCAGTGTCTGTACATTATGGTATATCTTGTTCCAAGATATAATATATCACTATACCATAACCAAAAATTAGTCATACAACGCCTTAGAATTATGCCTACGCCATCGTCATAAATAATTCTAAACCGACTGTTCGTATGACCGAATGCTGAAAACGCTTACGCTTGATGTGTTAAAACGTGCCAAAGTAATGGAATCTTATGACCCTAGGAACCTAGCTAAACCGATGTGTTCCTTGCAGATCGGTTGTTTCCATCTACTCCAGAACATTTTTCATCAACAAACCGATAGTTGACTTCAATTACATCCAGAAATATTTGCTACAAAACTGTATTAACAAACAACTCCTCTCGATAAATGGGAGAGATGCCACCATTCCGACGCAAATCGCTCACATATTTTCAGTTCTGCCATTACGCCCAACAGAATGAACAGAAACAACGTGCAGCTATACACATCAACTGGAAACTCAGTAAAAATTCGTAATTAATTAGGCTTAATATCCTTTACAGATCATCGTTCCCGATATCGGTGAGATTCTTCCCGCATTTGTTATAAGCGTCATGGCATATAGCTAGTATCATTATGTTGAAATGTTAATCTACGGAAAACAGAGTACATAGATTACCGCTCATGTTCACATGTATGATTAATTCGGAGGCGTAATCTGTATCCTCATGCCTGGCAATACTAAAACGGCTGTTATCAATAACAATGACTGTTACAATCACTTTCCAAAGAAACTCGAAAAGAAGGGCAGTCAAAATGAGCTTTCTGGAAAAACACTTTAAGATGTCAACCAGCTAGTCCGGTATATAAAAAAGTCTCTTAACAAGCTATGCATGGATTGTCAATCTTCGAAGAATCATATGAATAAATCAAAAACAAGCTTTAACAAACACAACCATTTCATACAATCTTACCTCTATTTTAGTCTTCTATATCTCTTAATAAATCAATTTTCATAATTACATAACCTATCGATATGTTTGCCCTCCAAGACATCTTTTAAATATTGCCCATACTGATTTTTCTTTAAAAGCGTATAGGTTTGTAACACCTGTTCCTTATCTATCCAGCCATTTAAATAAGCTATCTCCTCTAAACAAGCTATCTTCCGGTGCTGATGATCCTCCACAGTTTTCACAAAATTTGTAGCCTCTACCAGTGATTCATGCGTACCAGTATCCAACCATGTAAAGCCCTGACCTAATAATATTACATCTAGTTCTCCATTATTCAAATAAATGCGATTCAGGTCTGTAATCTCTAATTCCCCACGCTGTGAAGGCTTTAGGCCTTTTGCATACTCTACGACTCTATTATCATAAAAATATAATCCAGTAACACAATAATTAGATTTTGGCTTTTTAGGCTTTTCTTCGATTGAAATTGCTCTTCCTTGACTGTCAAATTCTACAATACCAAATCGTTCTGGATCATCCACATAGTAGCCAAAAACAGTAGCGCCACTTTCTTTATTTGCTGATAAACGAAGTCGCTTTTTCAATCCTTGTCCATGAAAAATGTTATCACCCAAAATCATTGCTACCTTATCTTTTTCTATAAATTCTTCTCCAATTATAAATGCTTGAGCTAGACCAGCCGGCTCTGGCTGAACTGCATAACATAAATGAACTCCAAACTGTTTTCCACTCCCTAATAAAGTCTCGAATCTTGGTGTATCATCTGGTGTAGAAATTATTAGAATATCTTTAATTCCAGCATTCATAAGAACAGACAAAGGGTAATATATCATAGGCTTATCATAAATTGGTAATAATTGTTTTGAAGTTACTTTTGTTAATGGATATAATCGTGTTCCCGAACCACCAGCTAATATAATTCCCTTCATGCAAAAACCTCCTAGTAAAATAATGATATACTCAAAAAGTACTTCAAGTCAATATTTACAAAGTCTAATCAAATTAATAACTAAAAAAATTCTCACTCTATCATACATCATATCAAATAATTCCATATCTGTTGCTTCCATAGCGAGCCAAACTTAGTGTTAATGTATTATCACTATAACAAACTCATTATTGTTTTCTCCTTAAGGACCCGTAGATTTTCCACCCGCCAAACTCCTTAGTATTTCTACCAATCCAATCTATGATAATTTTTTATACTTTGGTTGATTGGCAACCCGCAGGATATACCTGAAAAAAGCTACTAGGTTTTATATCCACCTTTGAGAAATGAGTGCCTGCCATAAAAAATTTACTCTGAGTGATATGAAAAACCTCTTCTACTTCTTAACAACGATCCTAATCTGGTAATAGTACATGATATTAGATTATATTTAACGTAAGCGCCAAGTATTGGAAACACCCCAATACTTGGCGCTTACCTTGATTTGATTAAAATGACAAAAAAGCTATAGTTTTCAAACACACTTTGGTGCACTATTACGTTTTATTAATAAAATTATTGTTTCAATGTGTTTTCACATTAATCCTATTGTCTAATTATAGCTTTAAACTAACCAGTTTTTTCAAAGTAGAAAATCTTATCATTAGGTTATTATTTATTTTCTAAATATAACTTGTCGTATCTTTTTGGTTTTCCTCCATTTGAATTAAAATCTCTTTTATCCCATCCTCTAATGTCTTATATGGCACCCATAATAAATCCTTTTTTGTTTCTAAGATATCTAAAACATTATAATTAATATCGCACTTTCTTGATTCAGTAAAGTTAACTCTCACAAACTTCCTACCTGCCAATCGTTCAATTAACTCCACAATCTCATTTACTGAGTATCCTATTCCTGTACCAATATTGTAAATTTGATTTGAGTTGTTCTTATCAAGAATAGTCTCCAATGCAGCAATTACATCATCCAAATAAATATAATCTCGTACATTATTACCATCTCCAAAAATAGTTATTTCCTTACCGTCCAAAATATTTCGAATATAAATCGGTATAATTCCTTGTTTTTTCTTTAAATTTTTATCATATCCATAAACATTAGAAATTCTTGCTATATTATATTCAATTCCATAATATCTAGAATAAAAAAGAATATATTCTTCAATAATAGACTTTTGCATGCCATATGCACACATAGGCTTCTTTTCATCTGCTACATATTTGAAGGTCTTTTGATCTCCTTCACCATATATAGTACCACCGGAAGAAACGAATAATATTTTGGGAGGATTCTGCATCTTTATAGCAGTCTCTAACAATCGAACAGTAGGAAAAACATTTTGCATTATTTCTTTTGGAATTTCATCTGTTCTCACGCAAGGTACAGTTGTTGAAATCAAATGTATAATCCAGTCAATATCTGCAACTATTTTTTTAAACTCCAGCTCTTTTGTAAAATCCCCAGTAATACATTCTATGTTTGGATGACATTGAAAGTCATTAATATGGGTTCTGTCATATGCTTTTATCTGATATTTGTCGGCTAATTGAAAGCATAAACTTTTTCCAATAAAACCACTAGCCCCCAAAACTAATATCTTTTTCACAAGTCTCTCCTTTGTAGTAAATTATTCATCTTTTCTTCTAAAATTCTAACAGAAAAATTTTTCTCAAATATTTTATGACCTTGCTCTCCAACTTTATATAGCATATCTTTACCATTCTGAACAATTTCCACTATTAATTCGCTTAATTCATGACTATTCTCACTTTCAAACACAAATCCATTTTTTCCGTCTTGAATAAAATATGATGTTCCTGTTTTATTTGTACATATTACAGGTACACATTGAACCATTGCTTCAACTGCCACTACAGGGCAAGGATCATCCCTCGATGGAACCACTATTGCATCCGCCCATCTATAATATTCTCCCAGTTCATCATGAAGAATTGGATCTAACACTTTAATATTAGAATATAATTGCGCTTTTTCCTTTAATGATCTCGTCAAAACATCATCAAAATTTGCACCAATAAATATAAATTCACATCTGTCAAATATTTCTTTTGGCAGACTTATAATAGCCTGCATAAATATATCTGGCCCCTTTCTTTTTTCAAAAGAAGCAACATACAAAAAATGGAAATTATCTACCTCCTTCTTTTTTTCTTTAAAACACTCAGATTCAACACAATAAAACATATTTTTACCATTATATCTAAAACCATATTTTTCTAGAGACTGCTTAACATATTCTCCACCATATAAAACATCAACCTTCCGTCCTAAAGTTTTAGGTAATAAATCTTTATATACTTTAATTGCATACTCACCTTCATGAAGCCACCAATAGACCTTTGGTATTTCATCCTTTAACAACTCAATAACGGGATAAGATACTATAGTGTTTGCAAAAACAATATCAAAATTTCGAATAAACCGTTTTAATATCCAATCACAATATCTTACAGACTCATCTACAATGACAATGACACCCATTTTTTCATAAGTTTCCTTAAGTGGTCCATCTTGAAATGATAGTACAACTGGAAAATATCCTGCTTTTAATGCGGATTTCACCGCATTGATTAAAACCACTGGTGCGCCAGTTAGAGACAATTCATGTGAAATAAATAGTATATTTTTATTATTGTTGCTATTATTTTTTACACTGAGAGGCACAAATAGTTTGTATACATAATTAAAATCTGTATAAAACATTTTTTTCATGCTATGCGTAAAAAATGCATCCTCCGTTAAATATTTCCCCCATCGTTTCATGCAATAAATATCTGACAAATCCTGGTCTTCTTTTGGATGCCAAGTATGGTTACCTAAATGAATTAGTTTTGCATAAGGTGTATATGTATTATAATACCCAGCTTCCATTAAACGGAAACTCAAATCAACGTCAGAATGACCATTTGGTGTATTTATAGCGTCAAATCCTCCTACCTCCCAATAAACATCTTTTCTAATTGCAACGCATGCCCCACTAAACACAGAAACATCTCTAAGTAGAAAATGATTAAATACAGCATAATTAAATATTTCTGATTGATAACCATTAAATACTGTTCCAACAAGTCCTGGAACACCGGTAAACATACCTGCATACTGAATTCTCCCATCAACTCCCACTAACATTGGTGATACTGAACCTACGTCCTTAAATATTAGCAAATCGAGCATTTTCTCAATCCAATCATTTGATATAGGAAAAACATCATCATTATAAAATAGTAATACATCTCCACTCGCTATTTTAGCACCCAAATTGCATTTTTTAGAGAAGTTAAATTCATCATTATACTCACAAATTTTTAAAGTCCTGCCTAAATAAACAAATTCCTTTTCTAAATCTTTTGCCATTATAGCATTTGTCACGGGAATTATTTCAATATTTGTATACGAAGTTTTTTCCATCAATCCATGTATCACGTTAATTTGATTATCCAGATTATCTGAAGGTATTATTATGCTAACCCGTTTCAAATCCTTAGAGTTCACTCGGCCATAGTTACCACGAGGCATCATTTGCATAACAGTATCTATTCCTTGTGCATCGTACCATGATTTTAACGCATTCATGTTACTAACACGAGCAAAATCCTTAGCCCCTGTCGCAGCTGACGTTTCAATTGCTCTCCAATAATACAAAACACGTTCAATATGTTTAATTTTATTTGTTCTTTTACTGATTCTCAATGCCAAATCATAATCTTGTGAAAAATCATATTTACTTCTAAAGCCGCCTACTTCCTTAACTAAGGCCGTTCTATATATTGACAAATGCCCTGTATACATATGATTCATCAATAATCGTGGCGACCAATTTGGTTTAAAATAAAAATCAAAAAATTTCAATTTAGATAGACTATTTAGTTTACATTCATCAGTATATAAAAAATCCAACTGCGGATCTTCATTTAATGCTAAAGCAACCCAAAATAATGCATCATCTGGGATTTCATCATCTTGATCCAATAATGCTATAAACTCACCTTTTGCTATAGATAATGCAATATTAGAAGCGGCTGATATACCGCCATTCTTCTCACATAACACTAGTCTTATGCGTGAATCCTTTTTTGCCTGTTCTGCAATATAATCCCGCCCATCAGCACATGGTGAACCATCGTCAGCTATACATAGTTCCCAATTTGAATATATTTGTTCTTGAAGGCACTCCACTACTCTTGGCAACCACTTCATTGGGGGATTATACATTGGAACAATTATTGATATAAGCGGCCTATAATTACATTCCTCCAACATATGCAACTTTTGAAAAACTGTATACTCTTCTCTTTGACTTCTTAAAATATCAGCCCCTCGACCATTCCAGTCTACTTGCACTTCCATTTGAGGCTCCTCTTGACTTTGATTTTCAACAACTAGATTTGACTTTTTAGAAACCGTCTCTTCAAAGAAAGGCATTAATTCACACCGATCCAAAGTAGTAAGTAATTCTTTAATACTCTTTACCACTCTGCTATATCCGCATTTCTTCAAGCAATTCTCTATTTCTATTTTTGTTTCTTCACTTTTGACAGAAGTAAACCAAATTATTTTTTCATTATCTAATTTAATCTGATCAAGTCTACAAATCGGAATATTATCAATCGTATTTCCTGCTTTAATGGAATTATTATCTACTATACAATAAATATCTATACCTATTTTTTTTAATTGGCTAACGTATCGCGCACCATATTTGCCAGCACCAAATAAAATCAGTTTTTCACCTGATTGATATAATTCATCTTCGAACTCATATTGTTTTAAATAATGGCAAAATAATAATTCCTCCAAAGACAATGCAATATTAACTATCCCTTTTTCTTCTAACTGCTCTAAAATTTCATTCTTTTGTGCAATATTTTTAACTGTTATATACCAAATATAATTGTCTTTATTTTCAAGGAGCTGTTCAAACGATAAAACAGGGACCCCACAAACAACATTACCAGCAGCTATGTTGTTGTCTACAAAGGCATAAACCTCAAGATTTATCTCATCAAGAATTCTCGCGGTTCTCTGCCCCACTTTTCCAGCCCCAAATAGAATCACTTTCTTATATGACATAGTTAATTTATTAATATTCTCTGTTTTTTTTAACTGTTTTAATATAATATTATCCTTTTTTACCTTAGCCTTTAAAAAGCAATCAACAATTTCTCTATCTACCATCATTTCCTGTCCATGCTAATATTTTATGCTGGACATACCTCCTCTTTTCGTTATTTAAACCCTCAAGTTCTCTTAATCTTTATAGTTTGTTGTCCTAGATCATCATAGTTTTTATAACTCTCCAATTCTTGACAAGTAACATCTGTAAATTTCTTATCTTTAAATTGGAATAGCATTTTTGCTATATCTGTTGAAATACTCTTTCCAGATATAAACATCTCCTTAAAATATTGTTCATAATAACCTTGTATCGTATCTAATGATTTTTCTACCCGGTTTAATTCCGCGTCATTTCTTTTCTCTATTGAAAGTTTTGGATTTCCATCATATGAAATGCCTTGCACTGAAGGTTCTAACGATGTTAAAATCGGTTCTAAAAAAGCATAATTATCTGCTAAATAACTATCTTTTGCATATGATCCATAACCTTTATCATCAAGACTATTATTTACATACATTGGCCAAATATCCAAACTTCTCCTATCCTCATCTTCAACATCATACCAAAATAATGGAACACCTGTCAGTTCAAAAGGCATAATTCTCGATAAATAAAATAGAGTAGTTCCTGATGTCCCCAAATCAAAAAAACCAACTTTTTTCACCTGATCTAATCCTAATTTTTCAGTATAATATTTATAATAATCTCTTTGTAACTTAGCTTTCTCAGAAATATTTTTTTTATTTACTAGTGCATATTCACCCAATGACATATTTTTATTGCAAACTTTCAATTCGCTTTCCTTGAATTGGAACTGTTTAGCTAATACCTCTTTCGGGTTGCCTATATGAGGAAAAGAAAAAAATTTCTCTATCAATCTTTCTGTAGATGCAGCGGCAAACCCTGCTGCTTTTCTTGATGTATAAAAATACTTTGCCGGTGGCAATTGCAAATTGGGGTTTTGACTTTTAAAAAAAACATATGCCTTATGAAAAATCCATCCATCACGTGAAGCAAATAAAATATAGTCAAACTTTTTATTTGTACACACCTCAGACAACCATATAATATAGGTAACTACTAGTGGTGCTATAAACAAATATATTAAATCAAGCCATTCATATACACACGGTCTTTTTTCGCTCCTTGGAAGCGCAAAAGGACTATTAAAAATTTTTGCAATAAAATTTCCGATCAATGAACGGTCATTTATGTTACATGCCATTGTACGAACTTGGCTATAACTAGAATATCCTAATAATTCTAATGCACTTTTAAATTTCAATATATCTACGTTTTTTTCAAACATTACGTCTTTCATTTCATACTTTTTAGAAGTCAAGAAAAGCATCGACTGATTACCATAATCATTTTGTACGTTCTGGATCAGTCCTTCTTCTATTAGCTGATTAAACTCATTTGACAAATATAGCTTGTTAAATCCTCCAATGTTTAAATCGCATAAAATCTTTACTATCCAATCTCTTGGAAGTTGTGTATCTTCTACTAAACATATAATTTTTCTTTTTTCATAAGTATACCGGAGTAATTCTACAACATCAGTTCTTTCGATACATAAACTTTGTATAACTTCTAATTCCAATTTTAACAAATCATTTTTTACAGAATCGGATATCCCTGTAACTTTCTGTATTCTGTCATAAAAAACAAATAGAGCTTCATGGCTATCTATATTCTTAGATAGTTTTCGTATATTAAAAAATAATGAATGATACAAGTTCCTTTTTTTTGCATGCTCTTCAAAAATTTCTAATATATCATTTTTGACCAAAGTTTTAGACATAACAAGAACATCCCAAAAAGAAAATAGAACAATATCATACATATCAATCATTTTTTTAACTATATTCTTATCAACATCGAATTCATTTTCAATATTATCTTCTTCTTTTTTACATTTAACAAATAAGTCATTTCCATCTAAATCAAATAATCGGATGAAATTACGTTTGCAAAAATCACCAATTCTTCCATAAATGATATTAAGATTCTTTTCCTGTGCTGCGACAATAATTACATCTGGTTTTAATTCTAATGCACGCTCATAGTTTAAAATAGGCAATCCATAAAAATAACCTGTTTTATCCTTATCCAAAATCCCGATCAAATGAAAATTTTTTACATTTTCAATTAATAATCTTGATTTCTTTCCAGTTCCATATATTATTATATTTTTATTTCTGAAAGAAAAAAATAGCTTTTCAAATTTTTCAATAAATTCATATTCTAATTGTCTTTTATAAAATCTTTCATTTAATAAATTTCCAGATATATCATATACTAAAATCTTATCTAGCATACAAATATCACAAATTTCACTAATACATTGATCAATTTTCTCAGGCTCTATTATAACTATTAATATATCAATAAGATTTGGATTTACAATATTATTTGTTTGTAAAATACCACAAAAATTAAATTCTGGAAATTCATTAATTATTATTTTTATTGCAGCTTCATCTCCAAAGAAAAAAATTTTTTTATTTCGACAATTTTTAAAATTCTTATCAAATAAATATTTCAAAGTTTGTGTTTCACTCAACAAGATACCCCCTCCTTTCGTTGGCAATTACAACCGCCTAAAATTAAAATAAATATATATTATCAAAATTTTTCTCTCTTAATAAAGGTAAAACCACAGTTCTATTTCTATCTAGCATAGCAACTATAATCCCCACATCCTCTTTCGAATACGTTATTTCCGATAGATAAAAAACTTTATGTCCCAGTTTTTCCTCTGGATTAGGTTGTCCGTCTGATACAATAAAACCTTCAAATGATATTGCTTTTTCTGTAATTAACCGTGCTGCTTTTGCTGCTCTGTTGCCAGCTCCATAAATCAATATATATCTATATTCTTGGCAAAAACTAAGAAGCCCACTCTCTTCTAATATTTGGTTATATGTTTCTGCTGAACAGTTTAACCGATATTTATTTGTTAATCCTCTTAGCATATATGATAAATTTGAAATTTCAATACCAGCATAATTTTCACTCATTAATGTCGCTGTATAATAGCCTGCGCTCTGTGAAATATATGGTAGAATCCTCATTAAAATTTCTATTTGGCTATCGATATCATATCCTATATTAATAGTTTCTATTTTTTCCAAAACAAGCTGTACTGCACTCATCTTACACCAAAAAGCTGAGTTCATTAATATACATGGTACATCACAAGCAATTGGTACATTAATATTCCAACTATCCAAAATTTTCTTGATCTGGTTAAATTTTTCTCCCCATTCATTACCTATTGCAGAAAAATACTTATTATGATAAGTCCAAGGTGACGCTAGTATCCCTAATCGTTTCTCTTTTTCAAACCTTTCTACTACTGCATAAATATAATGGACAGATTTTAAAGTATTTTCCCACATGCTATTTCTTCTAGATTGAAGTACAACTTCAGCTTTATTATTTTTATCAAAATCAGCATCTATTATCCAGCACATATATTGATATTTTATAAATACATTTTTATATTTTTTAATTAAATCGAATAAGTTTTTACAATTAT
This sequence comes from Clostridiaceae bacterium, assembly GCA_018378255.1. Lineage (GTDB taxonomy): Bacteria > Bacillota > Clostridia > Lachnospirales > Lachnospiraceae > CHH4-2. Next base: position 13,243 of record JAGZXV010000004.1, read on the forward strand.
TAACTACCTTTATCCTTTCACTAATATTCACATCAGAGTAAATACTTAAATCAGTATATGAAGCGATATAAATATCGACGTTAGTTGGTATATTATTTAAATAAGTACGCATATAATCGCTAAAGTAATTTATAAAAATTAAGATTCCAACTTTAGGTAACTTATTTTCTACCACCATTCTATCTGAAATTATATATTCTAAATTTAATGCCTTTTTAATATCATATATGTTATATATCCTCAAAATATTTTCCCATATTAAATCCACATTATAATGAGGCATTAAATTAATATACTCTAACGCTTTATTTGTATTTTCATTTAAGCTAGATGATAAATCTTTACTGAAAAAATTCTTTTTTTTAATTATCGGACACTTAAAATCTTTTATTAAGCGATACGAATCATGTGCACATATATTATAATTATTTTCAGGTTTATCTGACTCTAATTCTGCCGAATGTACGAACGTATCCCATGTAAACCCCCATTCTTCAAGTTTAGAAGTAAGAAAAATTTCATGTTCTTGTATAACCTGTCCTAAATTCCAGTTTGTCGAATCAAACTTATTCCAATACTCTTGATAATTAATATTTTTAATTATAGTTTTTCTAAATACCATAAAATAAGATTGTATATGTGTAGGTGCAATTCGACCGGTGGCTAATGAAAAAAACTTTTCATATTTTGTTATTCCCCAAAAATCACATGCTCTATTCGACATTTGCGAAAATATATCTTCAAATGATATTAGAGGCCCAAAAAATGTATCATTAAATAATATAAGTTCATCATAATTCTCAACTTTATCCCAACCACAGTATTGCGTTAATGCAAGTTTATATGCCATAATATCATATCCAGAGTTATCTCTAACAAAGATTTCGTTTGAATATCTATTTAATTTTTTTCTTCCTTCTTCAGATAGTTTCCCATTGCAGACAATAACCAAATCAATTAGGCATTTGGTTATATCTTCTAACAAAAATTCTATATAGCTATCTACAATTCCATCTTTGTCATAAAAAGAAAAGATCCCTAACCTACGCATCTCTTTATACCATATGCAATATTCAGCATATATTCCTTCCACTAAATATCTATCATCTCTTTTATCTGTAGTAATATATTTTGAATGTATTTTATCCTATCCGGGTATTGACTATTTCCAACCAAATATTCCTCTAAATATTTTTTAATTTGCTCCCTGAAATACTCACAACGTACTTTATCATCATTTTCAAGAGCAATCTGAGCAAGCTGACTTGCATGATACACAAAAAAACGTTTTGGCCAAATTAGGATATCTTCCGAAATTCCAAAGCATTCCATTTTGTTAATTGCTATCTCATATCCTTTTAAAATATCGGATAACACATCTATATTATCCAGATTACGTCTATGCGTTATTGATGTATCACGTTGAACATAATGATATAAAGCTTTATTTGTATATGCAGCCCTTTTACAAGCTAACGCTGAATCTGTAAAAAAAGCCACATCATCTCCTCGTTTCAAGTCTGTATGAATAGTTATACCTTCTAAAATTTCTTTTCGAAATACTTTATTCCATAAAAAGGCAGCAACACCTCTATACATATCTCTTAAAAAACCGAGTTTTACCAATTCTTCACCATTAAATGCATCTTGGGGAATTGGTAAAATATTATTCATTACATCTATATGATCTCCATAATCTTTGATATAATTACATACAACAATATCAGCATCATACTTGTATTGCAAATCATATAAAACTTCATACATATTATTCTCGATCCAATCATCTGAATCAACAAATGTCACAAATTTGCCACTTGCATGATCTAATCCTACTTGCCGTGCTGATGCCACCCCACCTCTCTTTTTTGAAATAGTAATCACCCTACTATCCTTCTGTTGATATTCCTTACATACCTCTTTCGAGTTATCCGTGGAACCATCATTCACAAGTATCAATTCAAAGTCTCTGAAAGTCTGTTCTAAAATACTATCTATACATTTACCAATATAACTTTCTCCATTATATATAGGCACAATGATCGTTAAAAACGGCATATTTACACCTTATACACCTTTCCCTTTAGATTAAAGTTATGATAAAGCCTTATTAATAATAATATATGCCTACAATAGCGTACCATACATTTCTTCAAAATAACTGCTATATTCACCACTTATAATATGTTCCCACCATTCTCGATTGTTCAAATACCACTCAATAGTCTGCTTAATGCCACTTTCAAAGATATACTTAGGCTTCCAACCAAGTTCCGTCTTCAATTTTGTAGGATCTATAGCATATCGCATATCATGTCCAGGACGATCTTTTACATATTTAATCAAACTTTCTGGCTTGCTCAGGGTCTTCAAAATAGTTTTTACAACCTCTAAGTTAGTCCGTTCATTATGCCCACCAACATTGTATATTTCACCTATACGACCTTTATGAATAATTAGATCAATGGCCTCACAGTGATCCGATACATGAAGCCAGTCCCGAACATTTGCTCCATTTCCATAAACCGGAAGCTCTTCATTTGCTAAAGCCCTAATAATCATCAATGGGATTAATTTCTCTGGAAAATGATAGGGACCATAGTTATTGGAACATCGCGAAATTGTTACTGGAATTCCAAAAGTTCTGTAGTAAGCCAACACAAACAAATCCGCACTTGCCTTGGAGGCTGAGTAAGGACTAGAGGTATGTAATGGTGTAGTTTCCGTAAAAAACAAATCCGTCCGTTCTATAGGAAGATCACCATACACCTCATCAGTAGAAACTTGATGGTATCTCTTAATTCCATACTCCTTGCACGCATCAAGAAGAGTAGTAGTCCCCATTACATTGGTTTTCACAAATATTTCTGGTTCTGTAATGGAACGGTCCACATGGCTCTCAGCTGCAAAATTAACCACTATATCTGGCTTTTCATTTTCAAACAATTCAAATATGAACTCCCGGTCTGCAATATCTCCTTTAACAAATTTATAGTTCATTTTATCTTCTATAGGCTTTAATGTCTCCAAATTTCCCGCATAAGTCAATGCATCTAGATTAATAATTTCATATTCTGAGTACTTATTCACCATATGATGGATAAAATTCCCTCCAATAAATCCAGCCCCACCGGTCACAATAATTTTCATATTAATTTAAACTCCTTTATTTACTAACTAACAATTTTATATTAATACTCTTTTAATTTTTCTCTCAGCAAAGAAGATGTAGTTCCTGTTGTATATGGCAAATAAATCACCTCTACATTATATTTAGCCAAAGCTTCTTCTGTACGATTCCAACGCTCTGTTCCTTTCCAATCGCTACCTATAAAAACCACATCAAAATTTTTATCCTTCAAAATTTCTACTTTATCCAAAGTATTAACAGAAATCACTTCATCAACATAACGGATTGCATTTACTATTCTCATGCGCTCTTCTAAAGGCACTACAGCCTTTTTATTTTTATAAACAGTAATCAATTCATCTGAATTAACTCCTACAATTAAATAATCACACAGTTTTTTGGCGTTTTCTAATAGATTCAAGTGTCCTACATGAAACATATCAAACGCGCCAGCGGTAAAACCAATTTTTCTCTTCTGCATTTCTTTCCTCTACCAACTCTCATAATATATGTTAACGATTTTTTTCTTTTATCAAATCATTTTCAATTAACTGTAAGCAGGAAACTGGATGCACTTTTCTTTTTTCTAACGGTGGAAGTTCCATATAATCTCCATATTTATAGCTAAGATATGTATTATAATCTTTCATACCCTTAAGCTTAATACCTTCAAACTCTATTTGCTGCAAATGCATAAAACATTTACGTAAATATCCATGTTCTTTCCCCGGCACAGGAAGGGTGAGAATACGAATTCTTTTAGTGCTTTTTCTGTTACATCTCTGTATAAACTTATCAAAAGAATCATATAACTTACGATCGGGAATTTTATTTAAAATTTCATATGCTATTTTTTCAATACCATGTGCTGATTTTCTCCCTACTGGTGCCCAAAAACATTTTCTATACATGTAACATTTTAGATTATGGATTTTTCTAGCTATATAATTATTGGGTACATTATCATATGGCATAATGTCAATAAATATTCCTTGTTCATATGGCATGAATTCTTGATTGAGACGAATAAACTTCGTACCTTTTCTTCTCAATTTACCATACCCCCAACGATAACCTGGAGTACTACGATAATCCTGAAAATAAAACCGTTCCCTGTCAAGTTCCGTCTCACAAACTGTCCTAAACTTTTCATATTCACTTCTAAGGAAAGCTACATCTGCATCATCATCCCACGGAATAAAACCACCATGACGAATAGCGCCTAATAGAGTTCCTGCTGAAATACAATAATGAATTCCACATTTTTTGCAAATTCTGTCAACTTCTATCAGCATCTCTAATTCTATTAATTGAATATCTCTTAGTTCCTTTTCTGTAAAATTATATCCTTCTCTAATCATCTGTTCACCCATAGTTCTATTCTTCCTGGCCTTCAATCATTTTTCTATTTTCCATTAGAAATATTTCCATGATTTTTGCTATAATAATACTTTCATATGGCCGCAATTTGTAATCACTTTTAATATTTCCATTAATTGCTGATACAAAATCACTGATTTCATAACGCAGTCCTTCTCCTAAAAACTTAACAAAATACCTCTCATTCTGAGAAGTATCTTCATAGCAAACTTCAAATGACTGTGTTTTCCACCATGGTGCATCTACACGAATATATCCCCTGGTTCCTGAAATTAAAAGTTGCCCTTCAGACTTAACACCCAGGCCAGTTTTTGATGTAGCCATACTCAGATCATAATCAAAATAAGCTTTTGTATAAATATCCACACCATTAGGTGCTTTAAAACTTTGGAAACGCAATTTTTTATAGTTCACTCCTAAAAGTTTAATGATTGCTAATAATGTATAGCTTCCAAGTTCAGTAAAGCTGCCTCCGACTTCAGTATCTGATAATTCTCGCATAATAGAACTTGTCAGTTTAGTAAAACAAGCTTCCACATCTTTGATTGTTCCTATGACACCACTCCTTGCAATTGCCAGCATTTGTATAAATCCTGGACAATAAGCAGTTTTAATACCTTCCATCAATACACAATTCTTAGTTTGGGCTAATTTAAACAGTTCCTCGGTCTGGACTACTTTTAATGTCATTGGTTTCTCACAAAGCACATGTTTACCTGCCAATAATGCCGATTTAGTATACTCATAGTGGGTTTCATGCGGCGATGCAATATATACAGCATCTACCTCGTTTAGCAGCTCCTCAATATTATCTGTATAGGACTTCAACTCAAACGCCTCTGCGAATTTTTTAGCACTATCTATATGCGGATTATATATTCCTTCCACGTAAATACCACTAACATACTTTACTTCTGGAACCATTCTTCTAGCGATACGTCCTGAGCCAATAATTCCTAGACGTATTAACGAAAAATTCTTAGCACGAAGCATTGTACTAGATACATCTTTGGTGCGTTCTAAATAAACCACCTCGCAATACTGTTTCAAGTAATCAAATGTACCAATCCAATCAGAGCCCACAGTAAAAATATCGATGTGATACTTCAAAATATCTTCCACTTTTTGCCCTACATGGTCTTCAATAATAATCTCATCTGCCAATCCAGTCTGTCTCACATGATCGACACGTTCAATTAAGGAATCCACTACATTTAACTTACCTCTGTATTCATCATAATGTTCTGTAGTTACCCCTACAATAAGATAATCCCCTAATTCTTTTGCTCTTTTCAGTAAACGATAATGTCCTTCATGAAATAAATCAAAAGAACCATATGTTATTACTTTTTTCATCCGTTCCTCATCCTTGCTCTAAAAGTTAAAATGCAAAGTCCTATTTTATCTCAGTTTAGTATACTTCACGGTACTAAAAAAGTAAATAGAAAAGGCTGGTAAACTCTATGAACGCCTTACCTTTACGTGTTTTATACATCACATTTCTCTTTTCTTAGTATACTCTACCATCTTATCTGGATAATTAGTTATAACTGCATCAACTCCAAGCTGAAGGCAGTCCTTCAATTGCTCCTCTGAATTAACCGTCCATACATGAACCATTAACTTCTCCTTTCGGGCACTACTCATCAAATCTGTATATTGCAGATTTGAAAATACAGGATGCAATGCATCTGCACCTAGTTTTTTTGCATATCCCACTGCATCCCATATTCCATTAGAAAAAAGAATTCCCGCCTTAGCATTCGGATCTATAGTTTTTATCTTCTTTACACTATAATGATTGAAGGAAGAATAAATAATTCTTTCTTCAATCCCCATCCTATAACTTAAGTCTAAAACTCGTTCTTCTAATCCATCATAAAAAAAATTACCTGTTTTTAATTCAACATTAACAATTATTGAAGTATTCTTTAATATCTCATATACTTCTCTTAGAGTAGGGATCTTTGCACAAGGAAATTCCGGGTGGGTCTTATTAAAGCAAAATCTTTTCAACTCTCTAAGTGTATAATCCTTTACCAACCCACTACCATCACTAACCCGGTCAATCAATTCATCATGAATCACAACCAAATATCCGTCTCGTGTCATCTGAACATCAAGTTCCACCCCATCAACGCCCATTTCTACTGCTAGTGAAAATGATTCTAGCGTATTCTCCGGTGCATACCCCGAAGCGCCTCTATGTCCCCATATTTTTAACATAAAAATCCTCTCAACTACTTATTGTTTTATCCTCACCGGCTCCAAAACGTACAAAATCTAATTGCTTTTCCTCAGTGTTTATAATAAGTACATCCCATAAATCTTGTGAAACTGTTTCCAATTTTCTTTCATATGTTAAGGATTCCTTTGGCTTTTTATCCGTAAAATATTCACATTTATTGCACCCAATAGAAACAACAGGAAAACTTTGTTTCATATATATTTGATCTGAATGGTTATGTCCGTGAATAAATGCCGTAATTCTTATTTTTTCTTTCTTATTATGTTTTTCTAAGATATCAACTATTCGCTCCCCATTTCGAATCTGATTACTCCAATAATGTATTTCTGGCAACGGAGGCACATGAGAAAAGACCACCACAGAAAAGCCTTGCGGAGTTTGACACAAAACTTTATCTAACCAATTTACCTCTTCCTCTGGGAATCCATAACATATACTTTCACGATAGTCAAACGAGTGCAAAAACAAAAGCCTTAACTTCAACTCTAGCCGATCAACATAATACCACAAGTTTTGATTGTCACGCACCGCATCCTCAGGTGCATCTTCCTGGTACAGCAAGTATTGTTCATCTTCATTCATAACCTCTGGGTTTTTATGAAAATAATTAGAATCGTGATTACCCTGTACAATATACACCGGTATATTCAAAGCATTTAAGTCATCCTTTACTTTTTTCACATAGTTCGCAGTCATCTTTTTAGGAACTAATCCATCCGTTATATCCCCTAAATGAACAATTGCATCAAAACCTGCCTGCTCATGCACTGCCTTGATATTACATACTGTATCATCCCAAGTTCCTCCTATAGTATAATGAGTGTCTGTAAGTAAAGCTAAAGTTAAACTCTCCCCTCTTTTTTTACGTTTTAATACAGAAGTAGCTGTTGTTGCGATTTCTTCTGCAAACCATGGTTTTTCCTGATTTTCTTTTCTTCTCGTTGTATAAATAAGAACATCATTCATCCGGTTTTGTTCTTCTAGAGAAAATTCAGCTCCATCTACTCTTTTTATACAAATCCTAAAGAAACGTTCATCCTCAAAAAAGTAAGTTCCTGCTCTATATGCCGTTTCACTAAAATCATGATTATACGTTGTCCAGTTTTCCTCTTCCTGATAGCAATACGTGTAAATCAGCGTTCCATCTGTCTTTTTATCATAGGTTGCAATTGCGTATCGATAAGTCATATCTCTCAGTTGTAAGCAGCTTCCAGGATTAGCCTGATAAAATTGCAATGATGCCATTCTATTTGGTTGTGCCGATTCTACCATACCCGTTCCAGGATTAATTTTCCACCCAATATCGACTTCTATAGACAATACAGTTGTCTCCTCATCAATTCTTTCATTCCGGGAATCCAGCCTATTCGGAAATAATATATCATTCAGCCAGTACTTATTTTCTATATGAAGATAATAATCCTCAATCCCCATTTCTTCTAACTGATTTGAAATCTCACGATAGTAAATATTACAAATAATTACCCTTAGCCGTTCTCTTGGAATTTCTAACAACTTATCCGGCCCACATACCATGATACCATGAATTTGTTTTCCCCATTTTGTGCTTCCATTATCAATAATATAAGCCGGCCTGTATTGCTCTCCATATCTGCGCATATAATCTTCAAACATATTTCCCGCACCAAATACAACAAGTATTTTATCTTTTATATTGTTAAATGCACCTGCCAATCTGCGCTGATATTTATGATATGGAACATCAGGATCAAAAATACCGATATGATGAGGATGCCGCAGTTCTTCCGGTGGATACTCCATATATTTTCCCTTCATCATACATAGTAAGCGATCATATCCCATCGGAACAGCCAATTCCAAATTCTCAAATGGCAACTGTACAATATTATCAAAATCTTTACGGTAATACACTTCATAATTATTAGCATCAAAAGATGCATTGAATGTCCTAACATAGTATCCCTCTTCTTCGGGACAGGCAGAGCATGCTAATCTGTATCTTTCTAATAATTTCTGACGCCCCTCATGTTTAATTATCATACGGTAAGCTATTTTTTTTAAAAATGATAATGTCTGGAATTCAGGACGCCCTTCTCCATAAGTTTGAATTATGCACAGCCTTTTATAAATTGCTATTTTTCTCAATTGTTCTCTTCGTCTATTTTCATCTTCATAAACATAATCTAACGCCAGTATATCAATCCAAATCCCCCAGTTACAAATGCGTTCAAGTTCATGATATTCCACCCCTAATGTATTACTATTTCTCAATCTACACATACTTCCTCGAAAAATACCAGAATCATTTTCATCGGTATGGAGATCATATGGCGACTGTAATTTTTCACTTGCTAAGCATTTAAACTTCTCATAGTCTTTTCTCGGCATTGCCACGTCTACATCATCGTCCCATGGAATAAATCCTTGATGTCGTACTGCTCCTAATAATGTCCCAGACCATAAATAGTATCTAAGATTATGTTCTTCACAGAATGCTTTAAAAACATTTAACAATTCTAATTGAATAGTCCATATTTTTTTCATCTTAGCTGTTACCGTGTACCCACAAATCACTTCATCTCGTTCCAAACCTAACATCAGTTATCCTTCCTATCATCTTCCTAATATTTCTATATTCTGTTGCATTCTCCCAATATCCATCCCCGTCCACCTGTAAAAGTTCTGATACACGTCATAACGCCTATTATCAGCGACAAATCGATTCTCTACTTTTTGATAAATATCCCATAAATCCGTCAGCATATAGCGTTCTTTCATTACTGATAAAGGAATTAATTTCTCCGCCTCTGGTATAAAAGCATAAGTATACATCAATGCACGATACATCGGATAAGATGCCGGGTAATTTTCTCTTACAAATTCCTGATCAAAATACATTAATGTCCCGTTCACATAAAAACAATTAAACGGTATCATATCTACATAACAATATTTCAATATAATACCGTAATCCCTATTAAACTCTTTTGCTTCTGGAAGCTCATTCTCCTTTGTATTTACCGTTTCAGAAGACCGCAATATATTTTCATAAATCATCCGCAATATACTTTCAAACCTTGTCTTATCTCCCTCCACTGCTAGTTTACGCAAATAATCTGAGCACGTGATTTCAGGAATAAATGGCATAACTAACGTATTGCCTTCTAGCTGATGGGGTACAATCGAAACCCCTTTCTGTTGTAAAGCAGATATATTTTTATAAACCGTATTAATACTATCCTGTCCGTCTGTATATAAAGCCTTCTTTTTTACACTCCTTCTTTCAGGGTTCAATCCATGAACACTGGTAGAAAGGCCGTGATCTCTCCCACGATCTGTTGTTACTGCTGCAAAAACTATATCTCCGGCCTCTTCATTCACAGAACATTCTACCAGAAAAGAGTTTGCAAAGAATGGAAATACTTGATTATCAATTATATCAGAGTATAACCATTGTTCCGGTGCAATTAAAGTTGTCGCATCAATATGATAAAAAAGCAGTCGCTCTCCCAAATCTTTCTGAGGCAGATATTCGTCCGAATATATCATCTGAGGTAGTTTATAATCAGGCAATGGATAGTAAAACCGGTATTTTTCCAAACCTGATTTTATTAAAATCTGCGTCAATTCATGACGTCCAAAAGTGTATCCCTTGGCCGGGGTCTGGTACTGATTAATTCCTCCAAACGGCATTTTCGTATAATATTCTTTTTCACCGCAAAAATAACGAAGGCCATATTTATTTTCCACAGATATCAAAAATTTTCCATTAGGCTTTAAAAAACGCATTATAGCTTTTAAGTAATCTATATAATCCTGTTGTTTTTTACTTCCGTTGCACTGCCGTTCCATGCAGCCAATCATAACGATATAGTCAAATTTCTGTTCTAACGGCATTTTCACAACATCTCCGGCATAAATATCCAGATTTTCACGTTTCCTATATCTTTCTTGAATCGCCTTTGATTTATAGTCCCCATATTCTACTGTTACTACCCGCTTACAGCGGTCACAGAGGAGCCCGGTTAGTGCTCCGAACTCACCACCAATCTCAAGCACCTCTGCATCCTTTTTAAACTCATACCAGTTTAATACAGATGTTCTCATTGGGGACAAATGATAAAATACTTGCCATCTGTCATCTCTCGCCAGAATATGAGAATAGTCTTCTCCTTCTGTCTCTTTTATATACTTCCTTATATCGCAATTAACAGGTATTTTATCCTGATTTGCACCACTTCCATTATAATATTCCAAATGTAATCGTGACATAAAATCCCTCATCTGTATCATTCTTTCATCGTTTACTTTCTTTCAAAATACAGTTTACCATATCCCAGATCTTCAAAAACAGAAACACCATCCAATTCTTTACAATGTTCATTTGTATATTCAAGGTCTTTGTATCGATAACATTCATCTACAAACTCTATTGATATCCCGCTATTCTCCACATAAAGTTCACCAATAAACTCCCTAAAAAAATCTATAATCGCTCGATGTGTTTCCTCCATGAAATACAGTTCCTCCTGCGAGCGATGCTCCTGTCCATAAATTAAATTTCCCTCTTCGTCAATTCCCTCAACTGAGGTTTCTGAAGAAGTCATAACCGCTTCTAGAAACACATAGTTTTCAAACAAATAACTCTTTTTAATGTATGATGTATAGCAGTTATTTTCCGGATAATTATCCATCAGCATCGCATGAACCGGAAGTTTTCTTCTATTTTCTTCCCCTATATCATAAAAGCATAGATAAAGCCCTTCTATCGAAAACGGAACAACCCTCGACATGTCATACTGGCTCGTTCCTGATGAAACAAAATCAAACAAGCCATAATTTTTATTTTCTTTCAAGCCTAATCTCTCTAAATATTTGTAATAGCTTTTTCTAGTTTCATCTGAACGCTTAAATATTATGTTCTTATGTTCTAACGCATAAGTGACTGCATCTCCATATAATGCTTCATCATAAGGAATAATCTCTTTTTCCCTTAATTTAAACTTTCTCATCAGCATTTTTTCTGGTGTATAGCTTCTGGGCTGTCCGGCCGAATACCGAATATCGTCTTCCGTCATTCTGGATATAGACGCATTCAATAATCTTGAAGTTGGGAAATAAATACCTTCTGGAAGATTATTAAGTTTTCTATATTTCTTCATATTATTATAAAGCTGAAGAATCAAGTATCCATCTCTGGCTGAAAAAAGAACATCATCATATTTTCTTGTTTTAATTTTCTTAACCAACCATATCATAAACTTAGCGATTATTGGAGCTATAAATAAATACCCAAATTCATAGCTTTCCCCTACATCTGCTTTCCCCTGACTATGATAAAGAGCAAATGGATTGTTAAATATTTTTGCTATAAATAGGCCAAGCATAGATCTCTCATTTATTGTGCATGCAATCTGTCTGAGTTGGCTATAGCTTGATATGTCTAACAAGTCTATAGCTTTTTTTATTATAAATGTATCATAACCGCTGTTCTTTGCACATTCTCCATCAGCAATAGGATTATCACCTATATGCAAATAACTTCGGCCCGTAACCTGCCTTTTTACCACTTCATATATTCCGCTTCCCTTGGAACAACAATAATCACAGGAAACAAATAACTTGTTATATCCCATAATACCTAACTTTTCCAACATTTTCCCAATACACTTTCCAGGCAGATACATATCGGAGATAAGGCATATTTGTTTTCCTAGACTAATTGCATAATTGTACAGTTCTACCATCTTAACACGCGGAATCAAAACCTGCGTTTCTATCTCGATCTCAATTTCTATCAAGCGAATACGATCCTTGGACGAAATACCCGTTAATTCTTGAAATACAGAATAAATATCATAGATATTCGCATGGTTTACGACACTTTCCCGCTCAGCCAGCATGCGAAGGCTTTTAAAATTTTCTATTACAATTCCTTCTTCTGCTGCTTTTTTTCCTACAATCTCAAAAACATCTGCAGGAAACAACGTTTTTCGCATAATAAGCGTATCAAAAATGTCAAAACTAATTATCTCATGTTTTTCAATCTCAGTCCGCAGTAACTCCTCACACACATCAAAATATGGATCAGCTTCTACATAATGTTTTTGTCTTCCGTACTTTTGGAAAAGATTATTTCCTTCTATGTCATAAAGCAAAATATGGTTTAAGGAACAAAAACGGTTAATTCTGTTATATACATGTGGTGTTGAATGCTCTCTTGTAACAGAGATAATAATATCAGCTTTAAGATCTCTTACTTCCTCGTAAGATAATATTTTTTTTCCAAAAAAGATACCCTCTTTTACATTTTTATCCATTAACCCAATTATATTATAATCCGAGAATGCATTGACTAATATTCCAGTTCTCGGTCCTTTTCCATAAAAAACAATTTTTTTATTTTTAAATCCAGAAAAATTTTTCTGAAATTTATATATAACCTCTTCATCAGCCATATTATCTATTTGAAAACGTTCAAATAAGTTTTCTCCATTAATACCATATAGCTGAATACAATTAATGGAACAGAAAATGCGAATCCGCTCGAATACCGCACGTACAGAATTAGGACGTGCCACTACTATAATCAAATCTACGTTTTGCTCTACTACCTCTTTATAGGATAATACCGGCTTACCAAAAAGAAAGCCCTCTTTAATATCGCGATCCATCACTCCAACAATATTATAATCCTTAATTACTTCTAAAATTAATTTAGTATAGGGACCCTTCCCATAAAGTACTATCTTTTTATTTTTACAATTACTAAATTCCTTTTCAAATGATTCTACTACATATTGATGATCAGTTATCATTTCAACACCTCTCGCTACAGACTTTAACTAATTTATCATACCACACACTGATTGCCACGTCAAAAAATTCTTCCATTTTAAAGCGCAAAACCGGCTTACCTTGACATCCCCCTCATTTCCATATATATTTAAATAGATATTCATCCTTTTCAAATCCCGGAGGTTATTATTAATGTCATCATCCCCAAAAGATCTCAGTTATTTATTTAACTGTGAAACAGATTCGGATTTTATTATATCCTGTTACGAAACACTATTAAACCGTACGATTGACCCTCATGAACTCCGTTATGCCATCCAGATGTTTAAAGATGGCTTATCTCGCGGCGGCTTCATTTATTGGGTAAGCCGTTCTTCAGAATTCAATCAACGATTTAATATAAAAGATATCAAAAAATACCGCATGGAATGTTATTCATACAAAATAGGGGAAAGAGCCAAGCGTGCTTTAAAATTGGATAAAAAGGTTCCTGTAAAGCTGGATTTACTACCTGTTCAAAATATGATTTCTACCAATCTTGCTATTAGTAAACTGGATATGACAATGGAAACCGAATTTTCTGCGCTCTCTACAGGCCAGATTTCCCAAATAAAGACTTATATTCCTGACACTTCTGATACCGTGCCTTATATCACAGCAGGTTACTTAGCGCAGGATATTATTAATCCCAGTATGGTCTCTCAAACCTATGTCCCTTTTGAATTTGACGTAAACCATATTTTTGAAAAGAACAATTTTTTCATAACCTCTCCTGGAACTATTTATCAGCTGCTAACAACCAACAGCTTAGAAAAGTTCGCTCGCAAAACACAGGACTATTTTGTTTTTACTATGCCGGTCCTTCCTGCTGTATATAATAGTCTTTCAGTTGTGTGGGACACACAATGGGATAATTATGAAGTTCGAGCCAGCGGCTCATATGAAAGATGGATGAGAGGCAATACTAAAAAAGCAGGTATTCATATTATTAATAACAGCGACAATGAGAAACACGTTACAATTGCGTTTACATTATCTTCGTTAGATATTGGCTCTTCTGTTATTTTGGAATACGCAGGACAAAAAAATGTTTTGGTATTTCATAATACTTTGTGCCCTGTATCTATAAATTTGTGGTTGAATACTGGCAATAACGATATTACCTTTACTTATTTCGGTTCTAAAATAACCCCTCCCGGTGATTGGTCAAGAGCCGTAAAATTTTCTGTAATCGATTTCAATATAAAAGAACTCTCAGCTTCATCTGCTGCTCACTGTCGAAAAGCTGCTTATGATTTATGTGAGGCCGAGTTAGGAAGCGGATATTACCCCTTCATTCTAACGGACCCCTTTATCCGTTCTCAGCTCCATAGAAATGGTTTCTTCCAGATTGAAGCCTACAGAATATTTTCTACTTATGCGGTTCAAAAGTGCGCTGTTACCAGATATTATCACTCCAATGATGAACGAAGCCTTAATTGTTATTATATTTTTCAAGATGAAGTAGGTATAGACAATACTGAAAATTTTTCTTCGCTTATGATCTACATTGCACAGCGGACTGCTCCATTCCATGCGGCTCCATTCGAATTTATCAAATCTGTTAACGGCTAAAAACAGGAGGTATTATATGAATGAATTATTCTATATCTTCCATGGATATGGCGGTGAAAATTCACTAATGCCCCTGGTTGATTATATGCAGAAAAAAGGACATCCTACATTAGTAATTGATGATCAAAAATTTCCCTATACACGTGCTGAGATGTTTGAACGTTTAAACGAATTAAAAAAGCAATATCGGATTGTCTTAATAACCTCAGCCCATTTATGGTTTGATCAATACAATTACCTGCATTTTTATGGGCATGACCCCAACATGATATCAGCTCTTGAGCTGTTAGATTACTTAAAGCCAGACTATTCTGTATTTTATCCGCATGACATGGAATGCTTTATGCATGATAGCGAAATTTCATGGCTCACTCTGTTTGATCTGGTTATGCTTCCTTACCAGCATAACATTTATTACAAACTTAAGCATCTATGCAAACGCGTTGAGATCGTTTACTGGATCAAAAAGCATACGAATACTGAATTATTAGTAGATCGTGATAATCCGGTATATAAGCCCGCCTTTTTCCCAAGTAATATTATTACTTTTTATGACCAGCTGGGAGCCGAAGGTTATGCTGACTGGTTTCGGCGCTATATTGGCCCGGACATCGCTATTAAAATGCCTGCAGGAGATTTTGGCGTATATCCGATTCTCTCAAAAGAAGGTTATCATTTTTTAGATCCGGCAAAATCAGTCTATGATGCCATGTCAGATTATAATCTTATCATCGGAAGCGGGCATTCCTCCATCATTTACGAAGCCGCATACAGCGGAATACCGGTTATATCTATTCTGGATGGTTGTTTTACTGATGAAATTTATTTAAAAAGTATATCTGGCATCAATGGCGTCTACCCACTTCATCCTGAAGAACTCCAGGATTTTTTAAAGGATATTAACTCCAGCCACAAACTACTGTCTACCGGGCCTGATATTTTAAAACCATTTGATTTTAACCGCGTATATAAGTATCTTACAGACTTTTAAAAAATATTCCCGGTACCTTTTAAAAAGGGCCGGGAATATCCTGTCTTATATAACCTGTCTTTTACTCTTTCTCCCACTGATGCACTAATCTGCTGATCCCTTTATCCTTAATTTCAGAATACATCTCAAATTCAAATGCCTCCTGGAAATTGTCTACTGGAAAACCGTCTACTGTAGTAATTGATAAATCCATCTTATATTTGCCCGGAATTAGAAGAACTGAACTAAATTTAAGATCAATGCTTCCATCTTCATCCAAATCAATGCGCTCCGCATAATCTACTCTGCTATTCGTAGCATAACACTTTACTCCTTCGGCATTTCTAATCTCAAATCCAAAGGCCACATCTTCAACCTTCTGCTTTACCTCATAGGAAATTCTAATGGTAACCTGATCTCCCGTTTTATAAAGATTTCTGCCATTTTCACTTTTAACAAGAGACTCTACCTCTTTAATCCTTACCAAGCCGCTGCCTGATCGCTCATTTGTCTTTGCCAGCTCAACCGGAGCAGGATTCGTATCCTGCCTTAGCTGTCCCATATAGGACATATAATGAGGATGTACGTCTCTTGGGTTGCCCTCTTCCTGTATCTTCCCGTCGTGAATCCAAATAGTTCTTTCACAAAACTCTTCAATCTGCCCTAATCCGTGAGAGACAATTACAATTGTAGTACCTTCCGCCTTAATTTGTTTCAGCTTATTGAAACATTTTGCCTGGAAATTTGCATCTCCCACAGCTAAAATTTCATCAATCAACAGGATATCTGCATCTACATTGATAGCTACCGCAAATGCCAAACGCATATACATCCCTGAGGAATACGTTCTTACAGGGTTATCAATAAAATCCCGCAGCTCAGAAAACTCTATAATCTTTTCTAATCTTGCATCGATCTCCTTCCGGGTCAAACCAAAAATCGAAGCATTAGTATAGATATTCTGTCTGCCGCTCATATCCGGATGAAAACCCGCGCCTAATTCAATTAAGCTGGACACCCGTCCTCTCATCTCTATGGTTCCGCTGTCCGGATACATAATTCTCGTAAGCAATTTTAATGTGGTACTTTTACCACATCCATTGTGTCCTATTAATCCAATAGCTTCACCTTTTTTCACTTCAAAACTGATGCCGCTTAATACATTTCGTTCTTCATATTTTCTTCTTTTACTAAATAATGCTAATTCCTTCAGCGTTCGTCCTTTATCCAAATATACCCGGAATTTTTTAGTTATATCATGCACTTCGATTGCATTTTCAGCTTTCATGCCCTACCTCATTTCTTTACATCTGTTCTGCAAAATGTCTCTTCAACTTTCCAAATACTATGAAACCAATGATCAAAAGCCCTATACCAACGCCGGTTGCATGGATCAAGGTGCTCAAATGGGGCGCCCTTCCATAATAGAGAATATCTCTATAGGCAATAATGACCGGTGTCATCGGATTCAGCATATAAAGCGACATATAGCGTTCCGGAATAAGGTCAATAGAATACATAATCGGGGTCAGAAACTGCCATGCCATCGTAATAATTCCCAACAGATATTCTAAGTCCCGGATATAAACAGTCGCTGCTGATACAATCAAAGCAGAACCTAGTGATAACATATACTCTACAAGCATTATAACCGGCAGATACAAAACCGCAATAAAGTTAAGACCTCTTCCGGAAAAAGCAACCACAATAAGAACTACAACAAAACTCAAAAGCATATTAACAAACTGGCTGGTAGTGAATGCGATCGGCAGTACCTCTCGCGGAAAATATATTTTTTTAACCATATCCTGTTGGCAACGGATACAACTGGAACCACCTGATACTGATGTACTAAAAAACAGCCATGGAACCAACGCTACAAACAAATGTAGATAATAATCTTCCACATCCGATCTCAAAATAATTGAAAAAACCAATGTATAAACAACCAGCTGCAGCAATGGGTTTAAAAACGTCCAAAAAAAGCCCAAAATCGAACCTTTATACCGCCCTTGAAGATCCCTTCGTACCAAGCTGAATATCATTTCCCGATATGCATATAATTCTTTAGCTAACTGCATCTTGTCCTCCGATTTAAACTAATTTTTCATACACCTGTTTTAGTATTTCAACAGAATGTTTCCAGGTATATTTCTGGGCTCTCTCGATCCCTTTTTTACTTAATTCCTCACAAAGAGCCCTATCACTCATGACTCTTGCCATTGCCGCTTTTATCTCATCTACGCTCAAAGGATCAACTAAAATCCCAGCATCTCCCACCACTTCCGGCAAAGAGGAACAGTTTGATGTTATAACCGTTGTTCCGCAGGCCATAGCCTCTAATGGCGGCATACCGAAGCCTTCATAAAGAGAAGGGAATAAAAATGCCTTTGCCCCTTTCATTAACACCGGTACGTCTTCAGCATCTACATATCCGGTAAAAATAACCTGATTTTCTATTTTCAGCTTGTGTACTGTTTCGAATATAGAATCATAGAGCCACCCCTTTCCGCCAGCCAAAACAAGCTTAGGCGTAACCTTACAGCCGTTCTCCCTTAACAGCGTGTCATAAGCTCCAATGACACGCTCAATATTTTTTCTTGGTTCCAAAGTTCCTAAATATAAAAAATACTCTCCCTGAATTTTATAATGCTCTTTCGTTGCTTCCACCTGTTCTTCTGTAAAATTGGGATGATACAAATTCAAATCCACCCCATTTGGCATAACTGTAATTTTGTCTGGGTTCACTCCAAGATATTTTACAATTTCCCGCTTGCTGAACTCAGATACTGTAATAATCGCATCCGCCCGTCTGCAGGAGCCCTTTAGGGTAAGCTGAAGCCATCTTCTGGTTTTATAAAACACCGTTTCCGGGTATGCCTTATATGCCATATCATGAACGATGGTAACCGTTTTCCCCTTAACCCCCGGCGGGACAACGAAATTAAAAAATTGCGTAATTTGTCTGTCTTTTCCAAAAAACATGCTGTATGGGATAGGAAAAAAAGGCCATACTAATTTATAAATTGTAGGATGAAACCATTTACACGGATTCATCTTTACCCCGTATTTTTCATATTCATGAACCGGATACCTTTGCCCGTCTTCTTGGTGATATGCCATATAATCACATTGGCACTGATACTCCGGGTCCACTGCCAGTTCTTTTACGATATTATCCGCACACCAGCCAATTCCCGTTTTATTGCCTCCCAGAAACAGCTGTGATTCAAATGCCACTTTCATAGTATTCCTCCACTACTTAATTTCAAATTCCCGGTACACCTTAAGAACCTCTTCTATCATATAGTCCACATTATAATATTCCCGCACCCTTTTTGCGGCCGCTTCACCATACTTACTTCTTTCCTGCGGATGTTTAATCAGCCAATTCATAGCCTCAGCAAGCGCACCGGCATCCCCCGGCTCTACCGTTAGCCCCGTCTGTCCGCCAACACTGACATACGGTACCCCGCTCGGTAACTTAGTATTGATTACCGGTTTCCCATATGCCATGGCTTCCATCTGTACTATCCCAAATGCTTCACTTTTTGCAATAGACGGAAGTACAAATATATCACAATCTGCTAATTCCTGATTTAAAACCTCATTTGACACACTTCCTAAAAAGCGCACTCTGTCTGTTATCTCCAGAGATGAAGATAACTGCTCCAATTCTGTTTTTAGCACTCCGTCACCTATAATTGTGAGAAACGCTTCATCCGCATCTTTCAATGCATGCAGCAAAACTTCACAGCCTTTATAATAAACCAAACGGCCAATAAATAAAAAATTGGTTTTACGGCCTGTCCTATTTTCATTTTTATAAGAGCTTTTTTCCTTTAAACTGGACAGATACTTATCCGCTTTTTCTAATACGCCGCGCTCAACCCCAAAGGGTATTACACGGCATTTGCGGCGGTAAGGGCCTAAATAGGAAGACCCCTCAATATGCCCCTCTGTTGCTACCATGATAACATCAGCCCGTTTCAATAGCCACTCCATAATTGGACGATAAAAATACATCATCTTTTTTTGTCTTACCACATCACTATGCCACCATAAAATCACCTTTCCCTTATATCCCGATAAAAGACAGGCCAAGTCTGCTAACGGAAACGGCATATGAATGTGTATAATGTCCTGTATACGGCTTCTTTTACGAAATTGCATTAAAAAAGACGGCGAAACAGGCAGAGAGCAAAATGTTCCCATACTAGAACATCGATATACCTTCACCCCATTAATTACCTCTTCGCTCTTTGATCCCCTAACTTGGCAAGTCAGTACTGACATACTGACATCTTCACATAATCCCTCAGCTATATCCTGTACGATCCTTTCAATACCTCCTAACATAGGATAATACATTCTACATACCTGCATTACATCTATATTGTCTTTCATAAACTTCCATCTTTCTTGCTTTCATCTTCTTTAGTTACTGCTTCACTTTCAGTAAGCGTAAACCCCTCCGTACTCTCCTTCATAAAGAGCACTTTAATTGTCTTAAATATAATTTCAATATCAAGAAGAATCGAATAATTCTGTATATACATCAAATCCAGCTTCAGCTTATCATATGCAGAAGTATTATACTTCCCATATACTTGAGCATAACCAGTCAGGCCGCCTTTTACCTTCATCCTAAGTTTAAACTCCGGGATCTGCTCCGAATAAATTTCCACATGCTCTACCCGTTCCGGCCGGGGGCCCACAATACTCATATCACCCTTTAAAATATTAAATAACTGAGGTAACTCATCAACTCTAGTCTTACGAATTAATTTTCCAATTGGAGTAATCCGCGGATCTTCGTCCACCGCTGGAACTGAAAGTCCTTCTTTTTCAGCATCCACAATCATACTTCTAAATTTACAAATAGAAAATATCTTTCCATCCTTCGTACAGCGATCCTGTTGGTAAAACACAGGCCCTCTGTCATAAAGCTTAATCGCCAAAGCAGTCAGCAAAAAAACGGGGGACATTATAACCAAACCTGCTAAAGATAAAATAATATCCATCAGACGTTTTATAAAGCGCTGTTCAATATTCAATCCTGTGTTTCTGGACAACAATAAAGGTGTATCAAACAGATGCAGACTTTCCGCACTTCTTAAAATAATATCCGAAATTTTTGGAATTGTATAGGTCCGTATTGACTCTCCATAACAGTATTTTAAGATTAAGTTACGTTCTTGTGAGGAAATATCACATAAAATCACACCTTCGTATTGCCCAGCCTTTTCGCATATTCTTTCCACACCGACAGATATATGAATAATTTCACCTATAATATAACGGTCTGCACGGCTATGTAATTTGCTCATCAAACTATAAATCGGGTGCTGGCCATATACCAATAAAACTCTTCTTGGCGGATAAAGTTTTCGATATATTCTGCTGCAAATTGTACTCCAAACAATTGTCAACACCAATTCTTCCAAAAGCATAATAAATAATGGTTCAAGATTCTGAAAGTGTTTTGTTACCAGCGTAATCTGAAGATAAATCATCGCAGTCGCACAAATATTAGCAAGCATCAGCGAGTAAATCAAGTTAAAAGTTCTTAAATAACCAATGCGTAGTCCACCATAAATAGTACAGAATAGCAACAGTAAAATCCCATATACCGCTACCATCAGCCAGTTTCCTGTTCTGTTGTATGGTATCTCCATTTTCCCGTTGTAGTGGTCCAACCATACATTCCAATACAAAGCCATTTCACAGCCGATGAGGATCATAGCGAACAAAAATCTCACTATTCGCTTATATTGTTCATAATTTTTCATATAGGAACCAACACCTTTACTCTATCATTCCTTAGTTTTAACGGATACATCTCTACAGCCTGAAAGCCCTGTCATCAGCAAAACCCACATAACAGGCGCTACTATTGGAACACTGATATTGACAAACGCCTGTGCAGCATATGCAACGCATGCAAAAAATGCAGCCATAACTTCTGGCTTATCTAATGCATTTTTAAGCATTCTTACAGCCGATGTAACCAACAGACCAATATAAGCTGTTAAGCCAAATATCCCCATCGTCACAAAATACTGCAGGTATTCATTATGAGCGCTGTCAAAAGTCTCTTTGTAAAGGCTTGTCATTTCTTTATAATTGTTTTGTATTGTCAAGATACCAAAAGTATCCGGTCCATATCCAAATAATTTATGGATCAATGGGAATTTCATGTAATTTTCTACCGCAATTCTCCAAATATACCCTCTATGAGTTCCCCACTCATCATCCAGAACCAAATATCTTTCCAACGCTCCATAGCGCTGTACATGCCCGCCTTTGTTTACATCCCAAATCATAAATATAACCGTAGCAATAACAACTACTAAAACAACCAGCCAGCCTCGTATCAGCCACGGACTACAGGAATCACTTAAATCCTTTTTGTTGTAAGCCGAAAAATAAAGCACAGCCGCAAGGGACCATAAAGCAACTATAATAACTACTAGCAACTTCATATCTGCCAGTATAAGAAAAAGACTGTCCAAACCAACAACTTTATCAGACCATACACGATTAATAATTGTCAATACCTTTACAACAGTAAAAATAGTTGCTACTAAGACTACATATCTTCTCACGCCTGTTTTTTTACGAAACAAGTAGAGTGGCATAAATCCATAAAGCGCAAGAAGTGCAAGATATGCATTATCACTAAGTCCCATAAACAAAGCTGTCATTGCAATAATTGTACCAATATAGTAAATAATGGTCTTTATACGATTCTTCTCAATAGCGAATAAGGTCATAACTGCTCCTAGCCCCAGACCAACAAAAGATGCATAAGTATTTACATTACCAATTGTCGAAGTAAATATTGTCCATTGGCTTGCTTTGAGCCTGACTTTAAAGTGCAGTATATCCATCTGAAAATAGTCTGTAATGCCAAATAAACATACAAGCATTACTACAACTAAAAATGCATCTATATGCCACCTTTTAAATTTCATTAATTTTGTTACTGAAAAAAACATAACTCCATAAAGCATTAGAAGAAATAATCCAGTATAACGTCCTTCGTTTCCCCAAAACGATTCATATAAATAATCTGACTGCAATGTGGAAACAATGGCTATCAACAAAAAAGCCATCATGGCGATGTCAGGCGCATTACAATGCCGTAACAGCTCTGTTGGTTTAAAATAATGCAGTATACGTTTTGTATTTATTCCATTAAACAGTTCATAGTCTTGGTAGCAGAAACACACAGTCATAACAATAAGTACTGCCAGCATAGTTATAACCGAGACCCAAAAAAACATATACTTGGTCTCTAAAATATTAAAATAAAAATCAGTAATTATTAATGGAAGCAGCAGCAATATCCACAAGGCAAAAAAGTTCACTACCTTCGCATAGAGATCTGAACATCTATCGCAGAATACCTTCTGGTTAATTTTTCTTTTTGCCATAAAATCAAAGCCTCCTGTTAAATAATCTTTGGTTAAATCTCAGTACAGTATATCATCTTATAAAAGATAACGCAACTTTCCAATTTCAAAAACACTTGGCAATTATTTAAGAATCATTTAATATTTTCCATTTTGCACAAAAGGCGAAGACATTTCCATGTCTCCGCCTCTCGCATCACACCAAACTACCTTCTACTCATAACTAGCCAGCCCCTTCACCGCCCAGTCATAAGTCTCCATCGCCTGAAAAAGCGCGATATCCGCCGCTTCCTTCTCAGACATCTTCTGCAGATACTGAAGCTGCAGACCGATATATTCCGTCTCCCCCACCATGCCCATCTGGTGCATGGTATCCGCAGACTGTTTGCTGATTACAGCACTTTCATAACCGGTCAAAGCGGCTTCATACTCCGCTTTTTTCTTCAGGACATCATTGTATAACTCTTGCATTTTTATGGTCATTTTCTGCTCTGCTTCTTCTACACTCATGAGATGCAGTCTTTTTTCTGCAGTAGAACCATTGGTCCCTGTATGTCTTACTGAGATGAGAGCAGCATTATTTCCAATAGCCTTCTTCGTATCTTCTTCCAGATTCATGGCTGCAATGCGGTTTAAATCGGAAGTCGGAATCGGGCGGATCTCCGGATTGGCATCTGCAGGCCACCCTGTCATCACGATCAGTTTCCTCCTCAGATCATCCTGTGTACTGCTGAGGGAGGCTAAGGACGCCTCTGCCGACAGTACGCTGGACTGGGCGGACAACAGATCCGCCTCCGTAGCGGTACCAAGACCGGCCTGCTGGGTAACAAGGGCATATTTAGCATCATACATCGCCTTCATCTTCTCAAGGATGCCTTTCTGGGCTTCAATACTGCTGTAGGCAATCATCAGGCTTTGGGCCCCGCTGACCGCCTGGCGCTCGTACTGACGCAGCGTTTGAGTGTTCTTATCGCTGTTAAAATTATCCACCACATCAGAATAAGTTGTAATAACTGACTGGATCGCTTTATCCAAACCTTTATTAGTCATATAAGAAACTGTCAGCTGATAAATATCATTTGGATTGGTGGCGTGGTCTAAAGCTTCCTTGTCCCTCTCCGCCCCATCTTTATAGCTTTTTCTCTGACTCTTTAATTCCTGTGTCACATTGACATAATCCTGCTTCATACGGTCAAATGAATCCCACATCACCTGCATGCCGGCATTATATTCATGAACCAGGTCAGGAAGTTCCTCGTATTCAAGAACATCATCCTGAAGCCGTGCCAGAGTTTCTGCATCATACTTTTCCGGTTCCGTCACGCCGGGACCGGAAGCCATCGCCTGGGCCGGAAAAGCGGCAATCAACGCCGCAGAAAGCAGGGCGGAAACAATCCTCTTGTTTGTTCTCATAATTACATCCCGCCTTTCATCAGCCGGCTTTCGCCAAACCGTTTACGGACCAGTTATAGGTTTCAATCGCTTCTCTCAAGCTTAATTCCGCCGTTTTTTCTGCCGTCTGTTTGCTAAGTAAGGCATGCTGCTGCTGCAAATACTGTAAAGGACTGATTGTCCCTAACTGCATCTGGGTTTCAGCAGTCTGCATATTGCGCATCTCCAAAGCAGTATCATTGACAGCCTGCAAATATGCTGCCTTTGCAGACAGTACGGACTGGTAAGAAGAAATCAGAGAGGCCCCGATTGTCTGCTCATTGCTTTCAATGGTTTTACGCAAATCTTCTTTTTTATCTGCATTCTGGGCATTTTCATACTTTCTCTTGTTGATACGCAGTGTATAGTTATTCTCCAATGCCGTTGCTTTATCCGCAACAGGATCCATAGAATCGATAACACTCATATCCACCAAAGGAATCTCCCTGATTTCCGGATCCGCATCATATTTCCAACCGAGCATAACACAGAGACGCTGCCTTAAGCTCACAATCGATGCTTCGATATCCTTAATTGCCTGTTCTGCTTTCTGAAGGCTTTCTTTTGCATTGAGCACATCAATCTGAGTTGCTGAACCATTATTAAACTGTGTTACAGTCACATTATAAGTTGTTTCCAGCAATTCCTTGTTTTTCTTTGCCAGTTCCAAATCCTGCTGCTGCTTAAAATAGTTAATCATATTGGACTGGGCGGAGACTACCAGATTATCTTCTGCCTGCTGATATCCCATCAGCACAATCTGGCCGTCATCCACATTATCATCCGCATTTTGCTGCATTTTTCTGGCCTGAATCTCCAGATTCAGATCAGAGATCATAGACTGCATGTCATCATCACCTGACATGCTGGCATATAATTCATCAGCCAGGTCACGGTAATCCTGTTCTACATCCTGACGGTCTTTCCCCAGATAATCCTTATAGGCGTACTGGTTATTCTGAACAGTAGTGTTGTATTCATGGATCAAGCCGGCCAGTTCATCATATTCCATCGTGTTATCACGAAGTCTGGCCCATTCTTCTTCTGTACGTGCAAACTCCGGGCTGACTGCCAAAGCCGTTCCCGGAAGGGACGCTGCTAAAAGCAGCGCCATTCCTAACGAAATCGCCTGTTTGCGCTTAATCATAATTTACTCCTCCTGATTCCATTCCAAAGCTCTTTCTTCCAACTCTATCAACTAACTGATAGAAAGTAGGAAGCAGTAACAGCGACAAAATTGTAGACGCTACCAGACCACCAACGTTAACCAGCGCAAGTCCCTGAAGGGTAGCGCCTGATTCACCATAACCTATAGCCATAGGAATCATAG
Organism: Clostridiaceae bacterium; assembly: GCA_018378255.1. GTDB lineage: Bacteria > Bacillota > Clostridia > Lachnospirales > Lachnospiraceae > CHH4-2. The sequence continues at coordinate 39,544 of JAGZXV010000004.1, forward strand.
CCAATACAGTTGTCAGTGTTGTCATCATAATAGGTCTTAAACGGATTGCTCCTGCCTCTACCAATGCTTTTTCTACTCCAACATCCCCACGCATCTGGTTGACTGTATCCACATAGAGAATACCGTTGTTTACTACCGTACCGATCATCATCAAAAAGCCCAGCATAGAGGTCATACTGACCGGACAATCTGCCAGGAACAAGAGACCAAATGCACCAATCAAACTGAACGGGATTGTAAACATAACCATAAGCGAAAACTTCGGTGATTCAAACTGCATAGCCATAACTACGAAAATCAGGAAAATAGCGGTTCCAATCGCTCCTCCTAATGCCGAAAGCTCTTCAACCATCATCTCATCCATGGAATTGGCTGCAGTTTCCACACCATAAGGCAGTTCATATTCTTTGGCAAACTTTTGAACATCTGTTTTTGCCGTCTTCTTATATTCCTCAACAGGTTCTGCTGTAATAGCCACCTGGTATCTCTTGTCTGAACGGACAATCGCCTGAGGGCTGTCTTCATAATGGATATTACCAATATCACTAAGCGGCACCATTGCTCCTGTAGGGCTTTGAAGCATGATCCCCTGCAGTTTTTCAATCGTGTCATATTCATTTGGAGCAAATTCCACCCGCACTTCCACGTCTCCGCCATTTACATTCAAATCCATAGCTTTTACACCGGATAACGTGCTGTACAGACTGCCTCCAACACTCGCCGGTGTCAGGCCTTCAGCCTGGGCTTTTACCGGATCCACGTTAATCTTAATAACTGGCGCAGCATTTTCTATGGAAGAGTGAACTTTAGTAACATCCTGTCTCTTACGCAGTTCTTCAACCATCTCATCGGACGTCTTCTTTAAAAGGTCATAATCCGTACTCTGCAGATCCACTTCTATTTGATCAGAAGACATTCCACTCATACCTGTACTGCTTCCGTTCGCCATAGTAATCGTACAGTCCGGAATCTGCTGTGTTACATTTTTCCATTTTGAGATCATTTCATCAGTGCTCATCTTGCTGTCATCTTTCAGATATGCATTCAAAGTCGCTGCATCACCAGCAGAAATGCTCAAACCACTGGCACCATATGTAAGGAGGTAATGATCTACTTCAGCGTCATTCGCAACAATTTCTTCTACCTGAGAAAGGATTTTATTATTTTCTTCAATCGTCAATCCCGGCTTAGTGGTAATCGTCATAGCCACTATTCCTTCATCAGTCTGCGGCATTAACTCCGTACCAACATTTGCCACCATGAGGAAAGAAAGTACCAAAAGAACAACTGCACTTAAAATAACTGTTTTCCTTTTTGGAAGAATCTTCGGAATCAAATTCCTGTAACCATCTTGAAGCATCCGAACAAATCCACTGACCGGAGTATCTGTTTTTTCTGATGGATGCAGGAAAATATAGCACAACGGTACCACAGTAGCTGCTGAAAACAGAGAAGCAAGCATACAAAATACAATCGTAAAACCTAAAGGTTTAAACATCTGTCCTGACAAACCGCTCAACAAAGCCAGAGGCAGGAATACTACACAGGTGGTTGCCGTAGAACCCGTAACGGAACTGAGGACCAATTTAGCGCCTTCCAAGGCCGCTTCATAGAAATTTCTGCCTTCCTTAGTACGGAAACAGCTCTCCAACACAACGATGGAGTTATCAACCATCATACCAACACCAAGCACCAAACTTCCCAACGTGATAACGTTCAGGGAAAAGCCCATGGATCGTATCATAATGAGTGCGAGCATGATCGAAACAGGAATGGAACTTCCTACAATCATGGATGCTTTCCAATCTCCAAAGAAGAAGAACAGTACAAGCATGGATAGAATAACCGCCATAACCATGGTCTGAATTACACTCTTGATCGAATCCAGAATCATCTCACTGGAATCATAAATAACCGTGATCTCCAGCTCAGGGTTTGCAGCTTTCATCTTATCAATTTCTGCCATAACATCCTTGGAAACGTCAACTGCACTGGAACTCTGCTGTTTCTGGATACTGATAGATACAGCATCCCGTCCATTGTAACGTCCAATACTGTCTGCATCCTTTAATGTTTCATATACATTTGCCACATCAGACAAATGAATAATATCGCCATTCGCCAAAGGCAGGGAAATGGACTTGATCGCTTCTATATCTTCATAATCATTGCCCACACTTACATTCAGCTGCTGTTTACCAACTTTTGTATCTCCTGCAGGAACAGAAAAATCCGCCGCTCCTACCAGTTGGGCAATTGTATTCATATTAAGATTATATTCTTTTAATTTTTCAGGAATTAATTCAATTCTTACATAGGATTCCTGGCCGCCCGCTAAAGAAATATCACCCACCGAGCTTAATTTTTCAAACTCCGGAACAATTTCATTATCCACGAAGTTGTAGAGGTTCCCATCCGTACCTCCGCTGACTGCCAGCATGACAACCGGCTGGGCATTGATATCCATCTCTACTATATTAGATTCTTCCGCATCTTCTGGAAGATCCGTTTTCACCGCATCTATATTCTTCTTCAGATCGGAATATGCTTTATCCATATTAGTACCGTATTCATAAGAAAGCAATACGATAGAAATATTTTCCATAGAATAAGACATAACCGTATCAATGCCTTCCAATGTAGCAACAGAATCTTCTATCTCCGTACTGATCAGGTCATTGATATCCTCCGGGCTGGCCCCTGCATAGACCGTCGCAACGATCATCATGGGCATTTCCATCTCCGGTGTCAGCTCCAATTTAGAGCCAAATACGGACTGCAAACCGAAAAACGCCAGAGTAACAAGGACGAGAATCACAGTGACAGGCCGTTTCAATGAAAATTTAGTTAAGTTTAACATCCTGCTCCCTCACCTTCTAGTTAGCGCTTGTTGTTTCAGTTTCCGTACTATCTGTCGTTTCAGAAGCATCTGCATCTTTAACCAGCACTTCCGCGCCATCGTTTAATTCATTGCTCCAGGTATAAATAACCTGATCCTGTGGTGAAAGTCCAGACTTCACTTCCATCTTTTCTCTATCATAAATACCGGCCTCAATCATTACCTTTTTAGCCTTAGTTCCGTCCAGGCAGTAAACAAATGGCTCTCCATTTGCATAAGAGACAGCATCAACCGGAATTGTAAGAGCATTCTGTACCGAATCCATAGTAACTGTAACTTTAGCTTTAGAACCGGTTGTAAGGCCCTCGCCGTCATTAATTGTCGCTTTTACTTTATAAAGTCCCGACATAGGATCAACCATGGATGCAACTTCTGTAATCACACCATTGTATTTTGTATCCGCTTTATCAACCACAACATCCATGCCCTGTGTCAGATTCTTCATTACCTTCTCGGAGACACCAAAACTCACAGTAGTCTGTCCCTGACCTGAAATAACACAGATTGACGCTCCCGGGGAAGCCATATCGTGAACTTCTACATTTTTAGATTCAATTACACCGTCAATAGGAGATGTTACGGTGGTGTATTTCAACTGGAGATCATAAGAATTCTTGGCCGCCTCATATTGAAGAGCCGCTCCCGTTGCACCGCTTTGGGCCTGTTCAAGAGCCTGCTGAGAAACTGCTCCCGTTGCAAATAATGCCTGAGTTCTCTGAAGAGCCAGTTCAGCATCATGTTTGCTGATCGCAGCGCCATCCACCTGAATCTTTAAGGAGTCAAGGGCATCTGAATTGATTCGAATCAATTCCTGTCCTGCTGTAACCGTTTCACCTACATTAAACATCACTTCAAGCACATCACCGCTCATTTTAGGATATACGGTAACCACTTCTGCCGGTTCAATTGTTCCAATTAAATCGGTATATAGTGTAATATCACTTACCACTGGTTCTGTTGCCATAACAAGAGGTCTGACTTCTTCTATCACAACTTCTTTTTTCTTGCCAAGCAACGAATATGCTATAAATGCTGCCAGACATATCACCAGCAGTAATACAAGATATTTTACTTTCTTCTTCATAATTTATCTCCTCTTTATGTCACATTTTGAGAGTCATAATTACCGGCATACGCCGACTTTTAAAATATTCATCTGCTTATCATATACTTTTTTAGCATCATCTTCCGATGCAATCCCATTATAAACTATGGCTATTGTCTTAAGACTGACAATACATAGCAATTCCAGCAGATAACCGAAATCTGCTGCATTCTGAAGCTCATATTTATCCTTATCCAACCGTTGGAAACACCCTTCCGTAAACGAATGGAACGGGGTGTAATTATGTAAAAATGCATGTTGGCGGAAACCAACCGTATCAGTGGTCAGATGATAATCCGACAAAACATTTTTATAGAAGTTAAAATCTTCATTTTGCCGACCATGCCGGATCACGTAGGAAACCACCTGATCAACAGCATTAAAAAGATCACCATTTGCACCCTCTAACGATTTCCAAATTGCACTTTTGCATTTGTTTTGAAAATCCTCCATAAGGTATTTCAAAAGATCTTCTTTATCTTCAAAATATGTATAAAAGCTGCCTCTCGATATTCCCGCTTCCTGAATAATCTTGTTGATAGATGCTTCAGAGTATAGAGCGCGGGAAAATTCATGTTTTGCCGCTTTAATAATTACATGTTTTTTTGCTTCGCTTAAATTATAGAAACGCTGCGTTGGCATTATATACTCACCCTTTATTTTATAAAAAAACTATAAAGTCTATAAAAAAATGACAAACTGTCACTTTTAATGTATAAGAGAAGGCGACATATGTGTCGCCTTCCCCTGTTTGTTGGCAATTAGAATTTCTTATCGAATAATTATAGATTAATCTTCGATTAAGATATTAGTAATCTTACGTCCAGATACAGTAATCTTATAGTCATCGCCTGTCTTAGCTTTAGACTTCTTGTCAATTACTTTACCAGCTGAGCTTACTAAGTAGTAGTCACGAGTATTGGTGTAAGTACCAGCTTTAACTTTCCACTCCTGATCTCCATCTTCTCTCTGCTTGTTAGTTGTAATTTCTTCACAATTAGCAAGGAATTCTTCGATATCAACTTCATTTACAGTAGTTGCACCAGAAGCACTCTTAATAACTTCATAGATTGCATACTTATCATCTTTGTCAGCCTTAACCTGTTTACCAGCCATGTACAACTTATCATCGCTAGAAACTAAGCCATTCTTACCAGATCCTTTAAGGCTTCCAGACTTCTCAAATTCAAAGGTTAAATCTTCACCATCGATAGAAATTGTCTGTTTACCAGTCTTCATAGCGCCATCATCAGAGCCGCCGAAGTAGAAGGATCTAATCTCTCCACTGTTAACTTCCTCATGATAATTATTAACAAAGATATCGAAGCCGTCCTCTGTATCATATGGATAATCCTTAGCGTCATCTGCAAATTTCTCAACAATATCAGTGCTAGAGAATTTACCAGCATTGTTTGCAAGAGGAGCCATTCTCAAGAATACGAAGCCCTTAATCATTCTACCATAGTTGTCAAACGCATACTTCTTACCATTGATAGACTTAATAATATTTGAGTAAATATGGCCGTTACCATCTGCATAGTACCAGTACTCATCTCCATCTTCATATTTACCCTGCTGTAAATAATAACCTGGTGTTACTTTAAACCAACCCTTAGTATAACGAGCGCCGCTCTCTGGGCTGTTGAAATACATAAATCCTTCAGAATAGCTGCCATCGCCCTGCTCATAGGTACCATTAGGTGTTGTAGCAACTCCATCGCCATCTACTATTGTAGCTTTAGTATACCATTCAGCGATCATTCTACCATATTCATCAAAACCGTATTTTTTACCATTGATGTTTTTATTTACATTATTAACCTGTTTTTTACCACTAGCCTTAAACCAGAACCAACGATCCTGATCCTCATCCCAGATATCATCATTCGGCTGCTGTCCTTCATAATCCTCATCAACGATATGGATTTCTCTCCAGCCAACAGTCATAGCTCCGTCATTCTCGTCGCCAAAGTAGTAATCACAAGTCTGCCATGCATCATCATCTGTCTGTCTTTCGCCATCAGATACCCAACCAAACTGCATTTTACCTTCTTCATCGAAAGTATATTTCTTACCATTGATTGTTTTCAGAGACACATCGTTAGTAGCATTATCTGATCTCTTATACGCTTTACCATTAGATCCGAAATAATACCACCAGTTATCTGGGTCCTCATCATCATCTTTGTCTTCATTTTCAACAGAAACCCAGAGATTGGTAACCATAACACCATTCTCATCTACATAGTAGTAATCATCGTCATCTTCAATCAGAACGCTAGTAGCCATATATCCATCTTCATCCAGATAGAACCAGTTGCTACCTGATTTCTTCCATTCATCTGTTACTCTCTCGCCGTCTCTGTTATAGTATACCCAAGTACCATCTTCTTCTGCCCAGCCTGTAGCTGCGAAAGATGTCATGGATGCACCGATAGCGAGTAAAGCAGCTGCAGACAAAACTGCAACTAATTTAGTTTGCTTTCTCATAATTAATGCACTCTCCTTTTTCCTTTTTTGAATACTTTTTGAAATTCCTAATTGCATTACGAGGTTATTATACTTCCTAATCCAGAATTTAGCAATACTTTTTTAACATTTTTTGATATGATATACAAAAAATATAAGAATTACCAGTTCCTCTAAGATACGGAAAATATACCATTTCCTCCATCACACAGATAGTATAATACACATTTTTCCAGAATACCATAGACATTCTCTGTACATTTTCTTACGTAAAGCTTACGAAAGCGCTTTTTTTGCGAAATATTGTATTAATTTTGATACACGCTTATTTTTTTTACCAACCAATAAATATTATCAATCTAAAATCTCCCCTTAAAGCAGAACCCATGTACATCTAGACCGTGAGTTAGAAATATTTAAACATAAATTTTTTTACCTCTTTTAGGTTTCATAATAATCTCCGCTTTTATATTATGTTTATATGATACATTATGAGCAAATCTACTGTAGTATTATAACGAATAAGTTTTTTTAGAATAGAATACGAAACTAGTTAGATATAGGAATGCATTTTTAAAAGTTAAAATATTAAGGATTCTCCTATTTTTTTGAATCTATAATGTTACTATTTGACGCCAATAAAATATTTTGTCCGGCATTATTTTTTGTCAATATAATATAAAATCTATATAATTTGGGGCAATTTTACAATCGTATTATTATATACCAAAATTATAATATAGTTCTATATCCATCCTCCTATACTTTAATGTATACCCTTATCAAACATAGATCCCTGAAACTTAACATCGCATCAAATATAACTCTTTGCAAATTACAGCTTTATGAATTAAAACACCTGCATTTTCCTTAAAATCCATCTTTACATATAATAACATTCACGCTCTCTTCCCTCTTGTATTTTCCCCACAAACCATATATAATGTTCATATATTTAATTTTAAACCACAAATTGAACGCGGAGGTTCTAATATATGGATAGACTTGGATTAATCTGCCGGTGTGTCTGGGAGCACCCTGAAATCACCCAGCGGGAATTGGCTTCAAAACTTGATGTATCACTGGGTACAATTAATAATCTTGTTAAAGAATGCATAACAAAAGATTATATCTCCCTTTCTCCAGACAACAAATATAATTATATCTTATTAGAAAAAGGAAAAGAATTGCTGGAAACCTATAAAGTGGAAGGCGCCGTTATCATAGCCGCCGGTTTCGGGTCACGTTTTGTGCCTTTAACCTACGAAACTCCCAAAGGACTTTTAGAAGTTTTTGGTGAAAGAATGATAGAGCGTCAGATTAAACAGCTCCATGAAGCCGGCATCTGTAATATCACGATTGTAGTGGGATATTTAAAGGAAAAATTCGAATATCTTATCGATAAATACAATGTAAAGCTTCTATATAATAACGAATATTCACATAAGAACACATTGGCAACCATCTGGCATGCCAGAGAAATTCTCAGGGGGCATAACATGTATGTGCTCTCCTCCGATAACTGGATGAGGGAAAATATGTACCATACCTATGAATGCGGAGCCTGGTACTCCGCTATATATAGTGATGGGGACACTTCCGAATGGTGCCTTAATTTTAATAAGAAAGGACGCATTACGGAAGTTTGTATCGGCGGACATGGATCCTGGTTTATGTATGGCCCTGTGTTCTGGTCTAAAGATTTTTCCGAACAGTTTCTTGATGTCCTGGAGGAATATTATAAAGAACCTGGAACGGAACAGTTTTATTGGGAACAGGTTCTGCTTGAACAGATTGATAAATTTGAAATCTATATCAATAAACAGTCAGACCATCAAGTATATGAATTTGAAAATCTGGAAGAACTGCGGCTCTTTGATCCAAAATATCAAACCCAATCAGATAATGCCGCAATGGAACTGGTAGCAAAAGTATTTCAGGTGCCGGAATCTGCAATTACGGAAATACGGTGTTTAAAAGCCGGCATGACAAATAAATCATTTTTATTCAGCGTTAACCAAAAACACTACATTTGCCGAATCCCCGGGCCCGGGACCGAGCTGTTAATTAACCGGAAGCAGGAAAAAAATGTTTATGATGCGGTATGCGGGTTGGACCTGACAGAACATATCGTTTATTTTGATGGAGAGACAGGATATAAAATATCAGAATATTATGAAGGCGCCGTAAATTCTGATGCCCGGGACTGGGATGAGGTGGCATCATGCATTAAAGTCCTTCACACCCTTCATGATGCGGAAATTAAGGTGGATCATCGTTTTGATGTCAGAGAGCGGATTATTTTCTATGAGAAACTGTGTAAAAGCCAGCTCAGCCATGAAACGGGGGAGAACCTCTTGTTTGAAGATTATAAACAGGTCCGAGCCGATATGATTCAGCTTTTGGATGAACTGGACCGGCTGAACAGACCGGAAAAATTATCCCATATCGACAGTGTGGCCGACAATTTCCTGTTTTTGCCCGATGGAAGCATCCGGCTGATCGACTGGGAATATTCGGGGATGTGTGATCCGCTGATCGATGTAGCGATGTGCGCGATTTATTCTTATTATGATGAAGAGGAAACCGAACGGCTGATACAAATCTATTTTGGCCGTCAGGCCACGGAAGAGGAATATTTTGTTATTTATTCCTATATGGCCCTGGGAGGATTCCTTTGGACCTTATGGGCTATCTATAAAAGTATGGTCGGAGAAGAATTTGGCGAATACACGCTGATCATGTACCGGTATGCAAAAAAATATTACCGCAAAGCATTGACGAAATTGTAATAAAATTGTTATTAATTATGGCAGACGTTGTGATATAATGAAATAAATTCTATGTCGAATTTATTGGATTTCGGATTTACTGAGAGGAGGATTTTTGATGATACGGAGTAAACGAATGACAGCGTGTGTGTTGGCTGGGCTGATCACCGCAATGTCAGGTGCCGGCGCATTTTCTGCACTGGCGGCAACCGGATGGACTCAGGAGGGCAGCAATTGGGCCTATTATGATACAGACGGCAGCAAACATAAGGGGTGGATTCAAACTAACGACGGTTATTATTATCTGGATCTGTCCACCGGCCTCATGAGCATTGGCTGGAAGCAGATCAACAATAATTGGTATTATTTTAAATCCAATGGCGTGATGGCAACCCGATGGGTTCAGGATAATGGTAAATGGTATTATATGTTGGATGACGGCACCATGGTAAAGGGCTGGCTCAGGATTGGAGAAGATTATTTCTACATGAAAGGCGACGGTTCTATGTCAACCGGGTGGAGAGAGATGGACAATGCCTGGTATTATTTTAAGGATAACGGCACTGTGGCCATCGGATGGACAGCCTTAGAGGGCTCCTGGTATTATTTCGCTTCGGACGCCAAGATGATGACAGGATGGCAGAAAATAGGCAATGATTATTTTTACCTGAATTCGGACGGCAAGATGCTGACAGGATGGCTGAGTGACGGCACCAATAAATATTACATGGATTTGAATAACGGAAGCATGGCCAACAACTGGAAACAGATCGACAACAGCTGGTATTATTTCAACAGCGCAGGCCATATGCAGACCGGATGGCTGAATCTGAATGGCAAATATTATTATTTAGACCCATCTACCGGCAAGATGGCGTTCAACCAAACCTTGACAATTGATGGATCAAGCTACACCTTTGATTCCAACGGCGTTTACACCGGATCATCTTACAATAATTCCCCTGGCGGTAATTCAGGCGGATCCGCACCGGGCGGTTCGGGCAGTGCCAATAACGTAATCAATAATTCTTCACCTGGTTCAAATTCCGGTTCAAACACAAACGCACCTGGTTCTTCGAATTCCAATCCGAATTTCAACGCTCCGGGATCCTCGAACTCAGGGTCGAATTCCAATGCACCGGGGTCATCGGGTTCTAACTCGAATTACAACTCTCCGGGATCTTCAAATTCCAATTCTACCAGCGTTGGACTGCAGCCTGGCAGAACGGATGGACCTCATTAATTCAAATTTAACATCAAAGGTGAAGGCATTTTCAAAAAAGCCTTCACCTTTCGTGTTAAACGGCTAGTTTAATTACTTAAAGGAGGACTAATTATAATGCACAACTATAAGAAGCTGGCAGTTCTAGCGCTGGCAGGCATCATTGGAATCGGCGGCCCTGCGGCTTCGATTCCAGGCATGGGATTTGATTCTTATGCTGATTATAAAAAGGTAAATGGAGAATATCAGATGCTGGACGGCACAGTCATTGAAGATGTTCACGCCCGCGGCATCGATGTGTCACACTGGCAGGGCGTCATAGACTGGAACGCTGTTGCGGCCGATGACATCCAGTTTGTGATGCTGGGAACCAGATATTCAGGTAATGTTGACCCTTATTTTGATATCAATGCTAAAAATGCGGCGGCGGCCGGACTGGATGTGGGCGTTTACATTTATTCCTATGCGACTAGCGTTGAGATGGCGGAAGATGAGGCAGATTTTGTACTGAACTTAATTAAGGATTATAAGATCTCCTATCCGGTGGCATTTGACATTGAGGCAGAAGTCCAAAGCACCATGTCCCCTTCTGAATTAAGCGCTATGGCAAATGCCTTCTGTACCAAAATCAAGGATGCCGGCTATTATCCGATTCTCTACGCTAACGACTACTGGCTGGCTAATAAGCTGGATATGTCCCAATTGGATTATGACGTATGGGTTGCACGTTATGAAAAGAAGCACGTTTATGAGAATCCGGTCATGTGGCAGGCCACCAGCACCGGGCGGGTAAATGGTGTCAACGGCAATGTGGATATTGATTTCCAGTACGTTGATCTTTCCGAACATTTGCCTGCTGATCTGTGGCGTACAATTGATGGAATTACCTATTATTATAAGGACCATCAGATGGCTAAAAATATGTGGATCAATGATGGCCCGGACCGGTACTATATCCAGTCTGACGGTACAGCATTTAAGGGATGGAAAAAAGAGGATGGAAAACACTACCTGCTGGATACCGGCAGCGGTAAAATGGTGACCGGATGGCATCAGGAAGATAACAAATGGTATTACCTCCTTCCCGATTCCGGGCAGATGGGTACCGGATGGCAGTTGGTCAGCGATAAATGGTATTTTATGAATCAGTCTGACGGCGCTATGAGGACCGGGTGGTTAGATGATAATTCGAACCGGTATTATTTAGATCAGAGCGGAGCCATGGTGAGCGGGTGGAAAGCGCTGGACGGCAGCTGGTACTACTTTAAACCGGGCAATGGTTCTATGGCTTCCGGGTGGCTTAACGATGGTGGAAACTGGTATTACCTGGAACAGAGCAGCGGGAATAATACCGGAAAGATGAAGACCGGATGGCATGACGAAAATGGTAAACGTTATTTCCTCAGCGAAAGCAGCGGACGCATGACAGTCGGCTGGCGGCTGTGGAATAATAACTGGTATTATTTCGGCGGCGACGGCGCTATGAATACCGGGCTGATTAATGTGAATGAAGTGCTCTACTATATTGATCCGGCAACGGGAATTATGGTTTCCAACACTACGGTTAATATTAATGGTACGGATTATAATGCGGCGGCTGATGGTTCCTTAACTCCTGTTGAGATTCCGGCTGAAGTACCAACTGAAGGAGCAGGTGATGGTACAAACGGTGTGGCAAATGACGTTCCAAATGATGGTTCCGGTAATGCTCCAACCGGCGGGAATGGCAATACAGCAGATGGGACAGTTTCTGCCGGAGATGCTCCGGGAGGAAATGGTTCTGCCGGCAGCACATCGACGGAACACAGACCGAAAGGGCCTGGTGAGCCGTAAAATTTTACATGATACCTCAAGGGATTTTCGAAAAAGCCTTCACGTTTTACTTTAAAACGTGAAGGCTTTTTCGAAAATCCCTTGACATTTCATGTAAAATTTACTATAGTCAAAGAGATGAAATTACATTTTTCAGTCATATTGCTTTATAGCTGTCTTTTCTGTAATTTATCAATTCTTATCATTCATATCTTATATCCTATCACAAGGAGGTTCTCTCATGAGCGGAGGCAGTCGCATCGAGTCTCAATTTCAAATCTATCACATTTTCAATCGCGGTATCGACCAACGTCCCATATTCGAAGATCCACAAAGTAAATACTTCTTTTTAAAGTGTATCAGGAAAAGTCCGTCCATTTATACGGTGGATATTTATGCTTATTGTTTGATGGACAACCACTTCCATATCCTGATACACGGTGAACTTTCAGAAATTGCACAATTTATGAGGGATATTGAAGGACGGTTCGGAATCGCTTATAATTCTCATCAAAACCGGCTGGGAAGGGTGTTTCAGAGTGTTTATAAAAGCCGGGCAGTTAACAGTAAGCGCTATTTATTAGGCGTGCTCCGTTACATACATAAAAACCCTGAAAATGCCGGGATGAATGTTTCTATCTATTCTTATCCCTTTGCAAGTCTCCATGAATACTTGAACCCTCAATCTAAAAATCTGATTATCAGCAAAAATGCTTTTGAATTATTTTCTAAGGATTTTTCATCTCCGGAAGACTTTGTTAAATTTCATAAATTCCAGGATATTGTACTGTATGATGATATCGAAGAGGACTGCACATCTCAGATATCAGCGGTGGAACAGATTGCCTTATCTGCAATTCAAAAACATTTTTCGATTGACAGCTGGGATGAAGCAAAAAGGAACGTTATATTCAGAAAGCCTATGATTTTGTTGCTTTTTCATGAGTTTAATTTCACGCAAACCCATATTTCACGGCTTTTAGATGTTAGTTTCTATCAGATCAGGAAGATTTTACACGAGTGACCTGGTCATTAACAGTAAAACGTGAAGGCATTTCTCAAAATGCCTTCACGCTTGATGTTAAAAAAAACTTATTATTAAATTTTTAAACCTCAAAAATCAAATCTCCATAGCTCGGGAATGGCCAAAGTTCTTTATCAACGATCATTTCCAGCCTGTCTGCCGGAGCGCGAAGGGTTTCCATCGCAGGAACTACCTGGTCGTGATAAGCTCTTGCCTGTTCCTCATTATTCTCAATCACGCCGCATTTCTCATTGACATCAATCAGCGCTGCCAATGCCACTTTCATATCGGAAAGCAGTGCGGATGTCTCAACTAACAGCTCAGTCTGTACGCTGACATCCGCTTCCGGACATGCGGATTTAACTGCGTTTAAGGAACCAGCCAGTTGTGTTGTATATTTGATGACAGCAGGAATAATCTGCTTGCTCGCCATATCGATCATGGTTCTGGCCTCGATATTGATCGCCTTGGAATATGCTTCATATTCGACTTCTGCCCGTGATTCCAGTTCTGCTTTTGTAAATACACTAAACGTTTCAAACAGTTTTACAGCCTTGTCGGTGGTCAGTGCCGGGATCGCGTCGACCATTGATTTGATGTTTGGAAGGCCGCGTCTTTCAGCTTCTTCCACCCATGCGTCTGAATAACCGTTTCCATTGAAAATCACTCTTCTGTGGTCTGCCAAAAGCTGTTTGATTAAATCATGAACTGCAGTATCAAAATCATCGGCCTGATCCAGAATATCGGCTGCTTCCTTAAAGGTTTCCGCTACGATTGTATTGAGAACAACATTTGGGGAGGCAACGGAATCGGAGGAACCTACCATACGGAATTCGAATTTATTGCCGGTAAATGCAAATGGTGATGTTCTGTTTCTGTCTGTCGCGTCTTTATCCAGGTCCGGAAGTGTGGCAACGCCGGTCATCAGCTTGCCGCCTTTTTTGGAATGGGTCGCTTCACCAGTGCTGCAGAGCTGATCAATCACGTCTTCCAGCTGCTCGCCCAGGAATACGGAAATAATTGCAGGAGGAGCTTCATTTGCCCCAAGACGATGGTCATTGCCCACATCGGCTGCTGATTCGCGGAGCAGATCTGCATGTCTGTCCACAGCCTTTAAGATACATCCGAGCACGAGAAGGAACTGAATGTTCTCATGAGGGGTTTCACCCGGGTTCAGAAGATTGATGCCGTCGTCTGATGTCAGGGACCAGTTGTTATGTTTACCGGAACCATTGACACCGGCAAACGGTTTTTCGTGGAGCAGACAGGTTAAACCATGGCGGCCTGCCACTTTTTTCAAAGTCTCCATTACCATCTGGTTGTGGTCTACCGCCAGATTCCCCTGATCGTAAATCGGCGCTAATTCATGCTGCGCAGGAGCCACTTCATTATGCTGGGTTTTTGCAGTTACGCCTAATTTCCACAGTTCCTGGTTAACTTCGTTCATGTAAGAACCGATGCGCTCGCGGATGGCACCGAAATAATGATCTTCCAGTTCCTGGCCTTTAGGCGGCATAGCGCCAAACAGCGTGCGGCCTGCATAGATCAAATCTTTTCTCTGTAAATATTTTTCTCTGTCTACTATGAAGTATTCCTGTTCCGGTCCGACTGACGGGACCACTCTTTTAGCTGTGGTATTTCCAAATAATCGTAAAATCCTGAGCGCTTGCTGGTCAATGGCCTGCATGGAACGAAGTAATGGGGTCTTCTGATCCAGAGCCTCTCCTGTATAAGAACAAAATGCGGTAGGAATGCAAAGTGTTACGCCAATGGCGTCTTCTCTCAAAAATGCTGGTGATGTACAATCCCATGCAGTATATCCTCTTGCTTCAAATGTTGCGCGAAGTCCACCTGATGGAAATGAGGAAGCATCCGGTTCGCCTTTAATCAATTCTTTTCCGGAAAATTCCATAATGACTTTTCCATCCGGGCTTGGAGCGGAAATAAAGGAATCATGCTTTTCGGCAGTTACTCCGGTCAATGGCTGGAACCAGTGTGTATAGTGGGTTGCGCCTCTTTCAATGGCCCAGTCTTTCATCGCATGAGCAACTACATCTGCTATGGATGGATCCAGTTCCGCGCCATCTTCAATGGTCTTTTTCAGCTTTTTAAATACACTTTTAGGCAGCCGTTCCCTCATAACGGTTTCATTGAACACATTTTTGCCGAACACCTCGGCCACATTCACAAGCTCACTCATAAATTTTTCCTTCCTCTCATTCGCATTCCATATTCCTGGGTGTGTCTGAACATTGCTCCCCGTCAGCTGTGCACCACACTTTATGGGAGATTTGGTCCTGATGAGGGAGGCGCAGCGGGCTGCGTCAACCGAATTGGGACCAAATATGCCGTGAAGTGGGGTGTGCCGATTGCGGGAATGAATTTTCAAACACACCTGGCTAAAAAACGAAAGCTTAACAGTCATATAATAGAAATGGCGTTCTCCCTGATTTAGGAAGAACGCCTTCGTTCCTTATTAAAATAAACCATTTCATGCAAAAATGCAAGCGGTTTTTTCATTTTTTCAAATTTTGTATATAGTTAACAAAATTAAGCTTTTCCAACAGATCCAAACAATTCCATCTTTTCTTTAACAGTAGCCTTGATTGCTTCCGTACCAGGAGCTAACAGTTTACGCGGATCGAAGCCTTTGCCCTGCTGGTCTTTGCCTGCTTCAATGTATTCACGGGTTGCTGCCGCGAATGAAAGCTGGCATTCTGTATTAACGTTGATTTTTGCAACGCCAAGGCTGATCGCTTTCTGAATCATATCGGCAGGAATACCGGTGCCGCCATGAAGTACTAAAGGCATGTCCCCAACTTTTTCCTTAACAGCTGCCAAAGTCTCAAAGCTTAAACCAGCCCAGTTTTCTGGATATTTTCCATGGATATTGCCGATGCCTGCCGCCAGGAAATCGATGCCGAGATCCGCGATCGCTTTACATTCATCAGGATCTGCACATTCTCCGGCTCCAACTACGCCGTCCTCTTCTCCGCCGATAGAACCAACTTCTGCTTCCAGAGACAGTCCTTTTTCTTTGCAGATCTTAACCAGTTCTGTAGTTTTTGCAACATTTTCCTCAATTGGATAATGAGATCCGTCGAACATTACGGAGGAGAAACCTGCATCGATACATTTTAAACAGCCGTCAAAGCTGCCGTGATCCAAATGAAGAGCTACCGGAACGGTTATTTTCATCTCTTCCATCATTCCGTTTACCATGCCTACAACAGTTTTGTATCCTGTCATATATTTTCCTGCGCCTTCTGAAACCCCTAAAATAACTGGGGAATTTAATTCCTGCGCTGTTGCTAAAATTGCTTTTGTCCATTCAAGATTGTTGATGTTAAACTGGCCTACTGCATATTTGCCATCCCTTGCTTTCTCAAGCATATCCTTTGCCGAAACTAACATTTCACAAACCTCCATTTTCTTGAAATTTACTTTCACTTCTTAATTATATACCAATTTGGCTTTTTTGTGAATCTTTTTTATATTAACCTTTTTTACATCAAACGTGAAGGCATTTTCAAAAATGCCTTCACGTTTGATGTAAAAAAAGGCTGATAT
Source organism: Clostridiaceae bacterium (assembly GCA_018378255.1). Taxonomy (GTDB): domain Bacteria; phylum Bacillota; class Clostridia; order Lachnospirales; family Lachnospiraceae; genus CHH4-2. The sequence goes on from JAGZXV010000004.1 coordinate 56,416, forward strand.
GTTAAATCACGTCACACTACAACCCAAGAATCCCCGCCACGGTATCTTCCATCTGGTCAACATCACATTCTTTTGTATGCAAAACCTTGGCATTGCGTATCTCTTCCACAGCTTTTGGAATCGGCACGCCGGATGCTCTGCTGAGTTCATCAATTAAAGAAAACTCGTCCTGTCCGCTCTGGTCGCCGAATATGGCATCCATCACACTGCGTGAAAACTTATACGGACTTGCCGTAGACGCGATCACAGTCTTAGCCCGGTCCGCAGTCTCTTTACGGTATTTGTCATAGACGGCTGCCGCCACACCTGTATGGGTATCGATCATATAATCGGTATCATTATACAGTTTTTTAATGGTTGCCGCATTCTCCTGCTGTGTAGCATAGTTGCCCCAGAAGTCCGTCAGCTTCTCTTTCATGGATTCCGTGATCGTATAACTGCCGGTTGAAGTGAGTTCTCCCATCAATTCCGCTGTTTTAGCTCCATCACAGCCAGTGCTCAGATAAATGAGGCGCTCTAAGTTGCTGGAAATCAAAATATCCATGGATGGCGAATTGGTCAGTATGAATTCCCTCTTTTTATCGTAGGTTCCGGTTGTGAAGAAATCATACAATACTTTATTGTCATTGGAGGCACAGATCAGGGTCTTCACAGGAATACCCATCTGTTTTGCGAAGTACGCAGCCAAAATGTTACCGAAATTGCCGGTTGGAACCACAACGTTGATTCTCTCGCCATTTTTAATCTCCGCATTGGCGACCAACTGTGCATATGCATATACATAATAAACGATCTGCGGCACCAGTCTTCCTATATTAATGGAGTTGGCAGAAGAGAGCTGATAGCCCTTTGCAGCTAATTTCTCCTCAAATGCCTTATCGCCAAAAATCTTTTTAACGCCTGTCTGGGCATCGTCAAAGTTGCCATGAATGGCCACAACGCTGGTATTGTCCCCCTTCTGGGTTACCATCTGAAGCTCCTGTACCTTGCTGACTCCATCTTTCGGGTAAAATACAATGATTCTGGTTCCTTCTACATCTGCGAATCCTGCCATAGCCGCTTTTCCGGTATCCCCTGAGGTGGCTGTCAGTATAACGATTTCATTATCCACATGATTCTTTTTAGCCGCTGTTGTCATTAAATATGGCAGAATCGAAAGTGCCATATCCTTAAACGCGATGGTGCTTCCATGGAATAATTCCAGGAAATACGCTCCGTCCGCTTTTACCAGCGGAGCAATTGCTTCTGTATCAAATTTACTGTCATAAGCATGTGTAATGCAGTTTTTCAACTCCTCTTCCGTAAAATCAGTCAGAAAAAGCTTCATCACTTCATAAGCTACTTCCTGGTATGTCATTCCAGCAAGTTTATTAACCGGTACATCCAGCTGCGGGATTGATTCCGGCATATATAAGCCTCCATCTCTGGCCAGGCCGTTCAGAATTGCCTGGGATGCCGTTACATTATTCTCACCCCCGCGAGTGCTCTTATATAACAGGTTCATATTGTAGGTTCCTTTCTTTTGAAATCATTGTTTAATGGGAAAATTGTAGCACACTTTGCATTCCGGTGCAACTGTTGAAAATGCTTACAGATGATATTAAAATCCAAATTTTGTGTCGATTACAACTAAAAAATCGCAGATACACTCAAAAACATGGGGAAATTCTCTGTATTTTTCTTTGAGCCCCTTCTAATGCACCCTTGGGGAAATACTGCATATATTATAATAAAGCTGAACTTATTGATGTGAACAAGAATGGTTATCCCATTAACTCAGATAGATGTAGGTGAACATGCCCGTGTTGTCTGGATTGCCAGCGAAGACAGCATGGCAACACGGTTAAATGATCTCGGTTTTATTCCCGAAGGGGAAATTGAATGCGTCCTGAAAGGCGGTTCCAAAGGCATGCGGGCCTATCTGGTCCGTAACGCTGTTATCGGTCTGCGCCTGGAAAATATTCAGGAGATATTTGTTAAAAGATTGGAATGCGGGGAATGTTCCCCGGTTTGACCTATTATTGAATAGACAAAGCAGCTGACCGGTCCCTGGATGGCCGGCAGCTGCTTTGTAATTTTACTTTATACTCCTTTTTTAGATAAATACATTCGTCCCATATAAAAACAGCCCAGCGAAAAGAGCTTCGCCGGGCTGTTGTCCACGGATGTTGTCCCTATCTTTTAGAGTGTGTTTGAAAGATGACGGAAATGAATTTTCAAACACACTGTAGTACTAGCCTTCAATTGCTATATAATTATTCTCTTCGATCTGGTTTTTCACTTCCTTAGGAATCGAGAGTTTGAGTATGCCGTCTTCAAACTTGGCGTGAATGTCTTCCTGCCGCACTCCTTCTCCCACATAAAAGCTTCTCGCGCACTGTCCCGTGTAGCGTTCCCGGCGGATATAATTGCCTTCTTTGTCTTTCTCATCTTTGTTAAGCCCTTTGGATGCGCTGATAGTCAAATAACCATTTTCCAGCTTTGCAGATACTTCCTCTTTCTTAAATCCGGGCAGGTCAATGTCCAGCTCGTAGGTATTATCGGTTTCTCTGACATCGGTCTTCATCAGTTTTTTCTCGTTCTTGCCATACAAAGGATTGCGTCTTCCAAAGAAATCTCTGTTGAAATCACGTCTGAATTCTTCACTTAAATCTTTTCCAAACGGGAAATCCATCCATTCATCAAACAAGTTTTCTCCAAAAATACTAGGCATCAACATAAATCATTCCTCCATTTCATTCGATGCTTTACGCCATCACTTATTTTTGAACTACTTGAATCAATTCGGGATCATTAAAATCTCTAACAGGTCCTTCTCTTTTGTTCTATCTGTAATATAACACATATTTTTAGCACTGTCAATACGAGAGTGCTAATTTCACACTTATTTCACATTTATCCCGGGATTTTACGGTCTGGCAGGCACTACCGGTGTCTTCCTTTCATATGTAACTATTAGGTTATAAATTGGAGGAATTATATGGAAGACAATCGCGTGGTAATTGCGTTGGCCGGAAACCCTAATGTGGGGAAAAGCACCATATTTAATGGTTTAACCGGGTTGAGACAGCATACGGGGAGATGTTAATTAGAGGGAAAACTTAATTAATAATCTCAAAAATGTCATCCACCTGGCAGTCTAAGATCGCACACAGTTTATCAACGGTGCGGGTAGAAATATGTTCGCCATGCTTAATTCTGGATAGTTGTCCGGGGCTGAAGTTATAATAACGGACTAAACGGTACTGATTAATGCCTTTTTCTTCAAGAGTACGCCATAAAGGTTCATAGGATACCAAACTATCACCTCCATCATTTGTAAAATTATTTGCAAGAATCTTTAGTAAATTAATTTATAAGATACTGTGTAGCTATATTATAATATAATGATCGTAATTATACAAATTATTTTGTATTTTGGGGGCTGGGAACTATTTTGTGGAGCCGGGGGAGCGGTGCCGTTTCATTCACGCTGAAAAGGCTGATACCTGGTCCGGTTTCATGGGTGGCTGCTGGGCCGCAGGCTGCGGCTGCGGATGGCTATTATAAGTATGGACTGCTGGTTGGCGGTTTCTGGTTTGGTCTCCCCTTTTCCGCGCTCAGCCGGTATCATCATCCTGCTCTTTCTTTTTTATTTCCTTTACCGTTATATTCACATGTTCCCTGTCCCCAATTATCATTGCGATTGTCTGAAAAACTTTCTCTATATCCAATGTGCCGTGCAGGGTAATTTTATCATTCATACATCATTTCCCCTTTTTGGTAAATTGTATGCATCGGGGGTTGTACCTGTTGTTTCCTTTTTATCTGTATTTTTTATATCCTCATTTACATACAATCAAAGAGGAGATGATATCATGCCCAAAAAAGAAAATTCAAAACTCATCCGGGTCGCAGCTTACAGCAGAGTGTCCTCAGATGAACAGGCTAAGCACGGGGATTCCATGCGGGATCAGGGGGAACGGACCCTGGAATACATAAACAGCCATCCTGATATGGTACTGGCAGGAGTATTTACCGATGATGGGATTTCAGGTCAGAAATTGGAACGGGACGACTTTCAACGCCTCATGGACGCGGTCAAAGCGGATGAAATTGATTTGATTATCTTTACAAAATTGGAACGCTGGTTCCGCAGCCTGAGACATTATCTGAATACCCAGGCCATTTTGGAGGAGCACAATGTATGCTGGACCGCCATTGACCAGCCTTATTTTGACACCAGCACTCCACACGGGCGCGCCTTTGTCGCGCAATCCATGATGTGGGCGGAGCTGGAGGCCCAAAATGACGGCATCCGCATCACAGATGTATTTAAAAATAAGGTAAAGTATGGAGAAGTGATTACCGGTAAAGTGCCGCGGGGATACAGGATTGAAAATAAGCATCTGGTTTTTTCTGAAGAAGCGCCGGCCATTTATGACAGCATCCTGTATTTTCTAAAAACCCAATCCCTGAGCGGTACAGTCAAATATATGCACAGCCGCTACAGCATAACCATGACGCTTGCCAATTTTAAAGAAAGTATTCTGCGCAATTCCAAGTACACAGGGCGGTACAGAGACAATGATACCTATTGTCCGCGGCTGATATCCGATGATATTTGGAATGAAATACAGAAAATTTTAAATGCAAACAGGAATATAAAGGGGAGCCAAAGGTATCCATACATCTTTTCCGGGCTTTTAATCTGCGGTGAATGCGGCTGTAAAATGAGCGGCTGTAAAATCAATGTATGCATAAAGCGGAAAAGCGGAAAAGAATACCGTTACAAATATCCTGCTTATGAATGCAAACAATACCGTACTAAAAGGGAATGCTTAAACGGAGGGGAAATAAGGGAAAAAGCAATTGAAACGCATTTATTGGAATATATCGTTGAAAAAATGCGGACTTACACAGCATCATATACAAACCAGAGCAAAAATCCCTTAGATAACCGGATGCAAAAAGCGGCCATTCGTAAAAAAATGGATCGTTTAAAAGACCTCTATATCGATGGACTGATTCCCATGGACGAATACAAATCTGATCGGGAAAAATATTCGGCGGAACTGGAAAGTCTTCCCGATATTATGGAATCGCCTGTTGATTTCACAAAGATCAGCCATCTTTTAAACAGTGATTTCGAGGTCATTTATGCTTCGTTTGACAATGAGGAAAAGCGCCGCTTCTGGCGGTCTGTCGTAAAAGAAATCAGTATTTCAAAAAGTAATAACAGGAAAAGAGAATATAAGATATTTTTATGATTTTGTTTTTCCTCTAATTAAAACAGCATACGGGCAACTGGCCTGGAAAAACGGTAGCCTCCGCAAGAGGCACCTTTGATTATGAGGGCCAAAGTTATCTTCTGGTAGATCTGCCAGGTACTTATTCATTATCAGCACATTCAGAAGAAGAAGAAATCACCAGAGATTATCTGAGTTCAGGGGATGCGGACATGACTGTGGTCGTCTGTGACGCCACCTGCCTGGAGCGGGGGCTTCACCTGTTAAAGCAGATTATTTCCCTGGATGAACTGAAAGATACGGGCAAACCGGTCATTTTATGTATCAACCTTTGTGATGAGGCCGGTAAAAAAGGGATAGAAATAGATTTTGAGTTGCTGCGTGATGTGATACAACTCCCTGTAGTCTCGTGTTGTGCCCGCTGTCAGAATTCATTGACAGCACTGAAACAAACGATCTCGGATGCCGAAGATCAGACCTTTCACTACGAATGTCTGGACTTCTCACCTAAACGTCTGGCCGACGAAGTGGTGGAATATACAAAAGCCGATTACCGCCGGCGGGAGGAATTCTTAGACAGGATTGTAACCGGGAAGATCAGCGGATTGATTCTGATGGTGGCTCTGCTTTTGGGCGTATTCTGGCTGACTATGACCGGAGCCAATTACCCTGGAGAGATTTTGTGGAAATGTCTGTTCTATATAGAAGCCCGTTTAGCAGAATGGATGATCTCTATCCACGCTCCTGGCTGGATGATCGGTGCATTGGTATATGGGGTCTACAGGGTTCTGGCCTGGGTAGTGGCGGTTATGCTGCCGCCGATGGCTATTTTCTTCCCGCTATTCACTTTACTGGAAGATCTGGGGTATCTGCCGCGGGTAGCATTCAACATGGATCACGCCTTCCAGAAGTGTAAAGCATGTGGAAAACAATGTCTGACCATGGCCATGGGACTGGGCTGTAATGCAGCCGGAGTTGTGGGCTGCCGCATCATCGATTCACCCAGAGAACGTTTAATCGCAATCCTGACCAATGCCATGGTACCCTGCAACGGCAGATTTCCGACGATTTTCACTCTGATTACTCTTTTCTTTGTGGCTGGAATTCATGACTCTTTCCTCGCGTCACTGGGTTCCGCAGCCATATTAACGATGGCGATCGTAGGCGGCGTTTTGGCCACTCTCGGCTGTTCCTGGCTTTTGTCACACACACTTTTAAAAGGAGTTCCTTCCTCTTTCACTTTGGAACTGCCTCCATACCGAAGACCGCAGATCGGAAAAGTGATCGTGCGTTCCATATTCGACAGGACGCTGTTCGTTCTGGGCAGAGCGGTGGCAGTGGCTGCCCCTGCGGGGCTGGTTATATGGATCCTGGCCAATACGTATGTGGATGGGCAGAGCCTGCTCATCATTTTAACGGGATTTTTCGATCCCCTCGGCAGGCTCATGGGCCTGGACGGCGTTATTCTGGCCGCATTTATCCTGGGATTTCCGGCAAATGAAATCGTTCTGCCGATTATTCTGATGGCCTACCTGCAAACCGGCACACTGGTAGAAATGACGGATATCGCCGCGCTGAAAGAGCTGTTAATCAGCCATGGGTGGACCTGGGTTACAGCCGTCTGCATGCTCATATTCTGTCTGTTCCACTGGCCTTGTTCCACCACCTGTCTGACCATCCGTAAAGAAACCGGCTCTTGGAAATGGACTGCAGCAGCCGTATTGCTCCCGACGCTTTTGGGATTCGTCCTCTGCGTTTTGGTCGCTTCAGTTGCCCGGTTTATATTCTAGGTGTATAATATCTAACAAATACCACAGAGGTTTGAAAATTCCCTCTGAATATCGATAATGCGGAGGCTCCGATACCAATGATCAGTCAGGTTACAAAGTTAAAATGTATACATTTTACAGAACAGGTTCTTCATGTCCCGGGAAATTATTCAGGCGGCATTTTGGAAATGGCAATAGTCTTTGACAGTTCCTTAAAACGCCAAACCGTCACTGCATTGACCGGTGATTTAATAAAGGCCTTGAAAGCCCACAGTCCTGTCTTTCGAAATGTACGGTTAAACACTATCATATGGAAAAGCAGCAATGAATTGATCAAAGAGGTGACTCCAATGCCGGTTTTGCAGTTGGGCCGCTTCTTTGATCATTGGGAAACAGCGGGTCAGACGAAGTCATTTGACGAACTGGCCCGCCAGCTCCGGCTGTTTTATGCACGCTCTAAATTGATTTTTGTGTTGACAACCGGGGATTTTTATCTGGAAGATGTGGATAAAACAATTTCTTATATGAAGCCGTTTTTGGAAAGAAAACTGATTTTTCTAACAACAGACAAGGATGAAACGGCGCTGAAGCTGACGCGGCGGACGATACTGATTCCGGATCATATGGAATGAGGGTTATTCTCCTTCTTTCCACTCCCCGATGACAGTCTGGCCCGCAACTGCATCCATACCCGTTATATACACAGGCGGTTTCATTCCTTTCAAATCTGTTATAACAAAAACCACAAGATCGGAATATCCTCTCTCTTCGATCATATTCCGGTCAAACTTTAGCAAAATATCCCCGCATTTCACCTTGGCTCCGGTTTTAGTGCAGAGTACGAAACCTTCGCCGTTCAGCGCGACAGTATCTAAACCCACATGAATTAAAACCTCTATGCCATTAGACAGTGTCATTCCTATGACATGTTTGGAATCTTCCATCACGACGCTGATCACTCCGTCAGCAGGCGCTGTAATCCGGCCTTCGGATGGATATACCGCCACTCCGTCTCCCAGCCTTTTGGAGGAAAACACCGGATCGGGCACATCCCCCATCGGAATTACTTTCCCTGATACAAATGCGGTTAAATGATCAGGCCGGTTCTTTTTCTTCATAAATCCAAACATTGCTTTTTCTCCTTTTCTTGGAATCACTCAATGGTTTCAGGTAATGATGCGGCTATACTCCTGTTTCAGCTGCTCGTACTGCATCCTGCAATTGGCCGGACTGGTAGAGGGCAGCATGACAGACGGAATTCCGGTTTCCGGGTAACAATACTTTTTATATAAGGCAGTCGCTTTACTTCCGGTTGTATAGATCCTTTGTATTCTGGCCCGTTTCAGAATAATATCCATATCGTTGGGGACCGGATTTTTAATGCTGGCGTCATCCGCTCCCTGGATCTCACAGCTGGCCAGAACATCCCAAAGCGCTATATGATGTTTTTTCACCATGGTAATCTTATCTTCTATTGTTGCGGGCATTGGCTCATTTAAAATATCTGAAAGGACCTTCCAAAAACGGTTTCTGGGATGTCCATAGTAAAATCCCTGTTCTCTTGATTTTGGCGAGGGTATTGTTCCAAGTATTAAAATTTTTGATTCAGTGTCATATATTGGGGCAAATTGATGATGTACGATTTCTGACATTTTGATCCTTTCATGCCGGAGCGTTTTTTTATGCAGGCACGTGCTGAGAATTTTAGGTTCTTAGCTGCAATTCAGATTTATGGCTCCGGCACAAATCCGGGTTTGAAAAATAAACGGTTGGAATTATCTTTCAAACACATTATAACTTCTATTTGGTGAAGAGCTGTTGTTAATATTGTATTTGATAGTTCTTTTAATCTATCATTTTCTCTATCATACCTCAAATTCATAATTTTTACATCAATTACACGGAATAAATTTGTGATACAATCGTGTAGCCCCACAGTAATCCAAGCTGACGTTGGGGGCCTTCTTATTCTATAGGACCGACTTCCCCAATACGAAAAAAGCAGCCTCAGGCACTTTTAATGTGTGCCTTTAGCTGCAATTTCCTTATGTAAGCCGTTGAAGGCCGTTTCTCAAATTACTGAGCTGCGCTTGTGCTCTCTGCTTCTTCTGTTGTTTCTTCTGCAGATTCTGCATCAGCTTCTTCTGACTTCTCTGAATCAACAGATTCTGCTTCTTCTAAAGATGCTGCTTCTGTTGATTCTGCTGCGCTTGAATCTTCTGCGTTGGATTCTGCTGCGCTTGAATCTTCTGCACTTGTCTCATCTGCAACAGTTGTTTCTTCTGTTGTCACTTCTTCAGCAGTTGTTTCAACGGTTGTCTCAACTGTTGTTTCTGCATTTGTGGACTCTGCTTTTTCACCGCCGCAAGCTGTTATGGATACTGCTAACATACCTGCTAAAGCTACTGCACATACACCTTTTTTTAATGTTTTTTTCATAATTTTTTCTCCCTTTTGCCGCTTTATTATTGTTTCTCCAGCGACGTAATGAATTATAGCAAATTGTGCTGGAAAAGCAATCACATTCATAAAACAGTAAGATTTTTTCTTATTTTCTTAATTTTTTTAATCGTATTTTCATACTTTTCGAGCTTTTGTACCAATATATTACATTTATTTTGGAATGCATGCAGGCTGATTTTCCAAATCTTACCTTATATCTCCGCGGGAAGTTCTTTCCTTCTTTTTCTCTTTTATCCTATGAATCAAATAGATTAACAGCGCCGTTAAAATAAGCAATAAACCAATTGAAATTGTGACGATAACCGTTGTTTTTATCCATTTTTTCCAATTGGCCGGTTGTATCATCTCATTTGTGCCTATCGTCTCTGGCTCTGTTCGTATGATTGATTCTTCAAAGGTTTCTGCCGGCAGATCAATGGTGCGGTAAACAGCTTCCCATCGGCTTCCCCCAGGTTTGGACAAAACTGCATGCCCCCCATATCTGACTTGGTAGTCACATATACGCTTCTCTCCTGACGCAGCCGCATCACGGCACCATTGGCCGGATTCATCCAGATAGGGTTCCCCTCTCCATTCCATCCCCGTCAAATGGTAATCACTTTCCGGCAGCCCTGCCATAGCAAGCAGCACCCCTTCATATCCCTCTAATTTTGGTCTGTCTTCATCCGGCATAATGAGATAGCCGCCCAAATAATAAGCATCCGAATGGTAATCATGATAGGTTATGGGTAGTTCCAGGCCGCTTTCCCAGCGTTCCGCCAAACAGGTCACTTCCAGAACCGGATAATCAGCAGTTATTTGCTCTCTGTTATACTCGTTATAAACAGTGATCTCTGAAGACGAAGGAATCTGGTCTGTGTACTCCATTTGGTCATAGACCACTTTATTTTCTACTGGCTTTTCTGTTTTTTCATCCGGCAGCTCTATCATATGCCAGGAAACCAGACTGTAGGCTACTCCGTTTTCATCCACATATTGTGGATCAGGTGGGGGGATTTCCTGATTTTCCGAAGGAAATACTTCGCTGCTTATTGTAATTTCTTCCGCACAGGGACCTTGCGCAGAGACTTGGAAATGAAAACAGCAGATCATCAGGAGCGCAGAAATGATAACATATAATAACTTTTTTCTCATTTTTCCTTTTTTCTCCTCCTTAAATATGCGATTAAAATGAGTGAAGAAAATATTAAAAACAGTCTGACGGCAATTCCCGCTGCCTCATCGCCAAGTTTAGGCAGACGTAACAATGGTTCGGTCTGCCAGCTTCCAAAATGAGGTCTGCTGGAAGGGGTATATCCGACTGTTATCAAGCCTATTTTCCATGTATCAGGAATATCTGGTTTTTTTATATTGGGAGTATGTTCATTTCTGTCTGACTGGATTCTGAAATTTCTGTATTGAAAGTTTTGAACTTCAAGGGCGGATGTGATATGTATGCTTAATGGAACTCCCTTTTTATATCCGGAAGGGGCCTCCAATTCATTAATAATATAGTCTCCCGGCTCAAGCCCATAGATCATATGCGGGATATCAGCAGTTATCCATTGGTCAACCACGGTACCGTCTGTTTTTGACAGGCTTAGTTTGGCTCCTGCAAGCATAAGACCGGATGTTCCGTCTATTTTTTCTACAGAAATTTTAGTGGGTTCATCATACATAGTCAGATATTGGATTTCTGTCATGTTGTGTTCCACTGTAAATTCTATTGTTTCTGCCAATGCATAGCCCAGCCCTGGAGTTTTAATTTCAATTAAAAGATATGTTCCTTCGGTGATTCCGTTAATATAATGAGGCTGTTCCGTGCTGATCCAGTGATCCACAATATTTTTCGTATATTTCCCCGCCACCAGCAACTCGGCACCTGGAAGTTCTTCCCTGGTGGACAGATTCTTTTTACTGATACGGACCTGGTTTTTATCATCCGTAACTACATACCGGTAATAGATATCCGGGGTCAGTTCATCCATGTATTGGAATTGAAATTCGTGGGGAATAGGGTTCAGCATATAATCCCTTGGGGCGTCGGTTTCCTGAATTTGATAGGTGAAAGGTTGGAATTTCCCCTGTTCATTCATTCGTCCGATAGGTATTGCATTGGATGATGTGGCACAGCCTGTTTCGTCTGTAATCAGTACATCCACGACTTCGCCGGTATCCTTATTTGTCAAGGTAAATTCGGCTCCTGCCAGATGCTCGTCAGGATCAGCGGAATCGGTCTTTTCAATGATCAATCTTCCATCCGGTATTTCATCAATCATTTCCGTATACTGGACTTCTCCGGTATCCATTACTGTAAATGGAATATTTACAGACTGCAGAAATCCGTATGGAGTTGTTGTTTCAATCAGAACATAATCGCCAGCTGGCAGATACTCGATTCGATGGGGTTTTAAATCTCCAGGCTCAAAACCATTCGGAATCAGACCAGCTTCCTGCTCTTCTTCGGTATAACTTCCGTCACGGCCTGAGATCCAGGCATTGGAAGGTGATGCCTCCATGATTCCGTACTCATCGACTGAATGAATTTCCAGTTTGGCCCCATCCACTTCTTTACCACCGGTGATGTGAACCTTGCCAAAATCCATGGTCAGCGGATGATCTTCCATCGCATACTCCTGGGTGGCTTCGGCATGGCCCTTATCTTCCACAGTAATGAGCATAGGATTAGCGGTTGCATAACCTTCTGCGGTAAATTCTTCTAATAAAACGTAGAAGCCAACAGGAAGATATTCAAACCGGGTACTGCCGGTTTCCGTTATGTAGTACCGGGCCTGGCGGATATCTTCGCTCATATCGGTGTAATGTATTTCATAGTCATATACCGTTCGGGTTACACCGTATTCATCCGTGACTCCTCTGCCAGTTTCTAAAACAGCCTGCCCATCACTGGTTTCCCATGTGGCAACCAGACCGGTTTCTTCCCATAAAGGAATCTGGCGGCCAGGGATATCCTTTGTCTGTTTGATGATTGGCCGTCCGGATTCATCCAGGCGCGCGCGGTATAGAAAAAGGGTAGCCTTGTGCTCTTCATCCAGCGGCTCCCCGGTTTTGGAATCTGCCTTTTTAATCTCAAGAGCGGTGTAATCATCTTCCATGACAAAGGTCTGCACATCTCCTGTTTCTTTTACCAGGATTTCTACAGGCGGGCTTTGCACATAGCCCCATTCATAGGGAACTACGGTTTCTTCCAGAATGTAATAGCCTGCTGGAATGTGGTCAATCCAGTGGGGAGTGGAGGTTGCCGCCATTTCATCCGGGCGGGCAAACCGGGGATTACCGTCATCGTCATACTGGTAGCCGGAGATCCATTCAGCATAAGCATCTCCTTTTACCAGGTGGTATCCGCCGTTACGATCATCCTCTTCGGCGGCGTTCTCTTCCTTGCTCACCTCTTCGGTGACGTCCCCTTCCCCGGCATCCTCTTCGATGTCATCTTCTACCCTCTCCGCTCGGTACAGGGTCAGTTTGGCATCCTGGATTTCTGTCTTGGTATCAATGTCCAGTTTGGCGATATTCACCTTTGTAAATTCGTTTTGCAGAAAGAAGTCCTGGATTTCTTTACTTTCCCGGAAGATAATTCCCAGGTATTCGGACTGTACATAGCCCTGATCAAACGGGACATCAGTTTCTTCCAGGATATATGCTCCAAACGGAAGCCGGGTGATGGTATGGGTTCCGTCTTTTGGAGTAGTCCAGACTTCGTCCTGCCAGGTGACATGTCCGTCTTTGTAATAGACCGGAAGGCCGTTTTCATCTTCTACGGCATCGAGATCCGTATAGATGGTTTCCGAAGATCCATCGGAATGAATCTGGATGGACTGGACTAACTGTTTTTCGCCCTCTTCATCTACCGGATATACAATTAGTTTTCCATAATCATCATAGACATATGCCATACCGGTAATGGAATCGGCGTAACAGATCCTGTTTCCCCGGCCATCTAACACATATAGTTCTCCGGTTAATGGATCCGGCTCTGTCTTTGTTGTTTCCAGGTCATAGAAATATACATCAACCGACTGATTCTTAATCTCTTCCGTATCCCAGATATCCAGATGGGCCGGACCGGAATCTTTTTCGTTGGTGGTTATGTCTAAGCGGCTTCCGGTTTCCGTTGCAGTAACCCGGATGATTGTTCCGTTTTCTTCGTCTGTTTCAGCGGAAACACCTTGGTATTGGTTTTTACCTGTTCTCTTCACTTCCAGCCCCTTATATAAGGCCAGGCCAGCCCCTTCTACCGGGATACGGAACAGGATGCCTTTTCCTGAAAAGCTGCCGTCCAGTTCATAAAGAACTTTTACATCAGGCCGGTCCAGCAATTCCGCTTCCGTTCCCCTTATGATCACCTCGGACCATTCCTGGAAGGTCTTTGTTACGGTTCCGTAATATTCCTTGGTGTCCGGATCCCAGGTGATGGTTTCTACATCCCCTCTGGCTTTCAGGTACTCCTTCCGGCCCCGCACCTGGTATGTGAGCAGATCCCCTTTATCGTTTACACCAGAAAGATCATCCAGAGCATTGGTATCCCCAACTTTGGAATCGCCGTCCTCTACCTTATGTATGACCATTTGGGACGGGTAATCTTTTACTTTGATCTGATTTACATCATAGGTTTGGTATTTATTCTCTTCTCCCATGACCGGGATTGCATACTGGTATTTTTCAGCGGTTACTGGCCAATTGGGATTTCCTTCTTCGTAGTAATCCACTTTGTCACTGTAAACCTCAAAAGCAACCGGTTTACTCTTCAAGTAGCCGTCCGGGGCCTGGACTTCCACCAGGACGTAAACACCGGCTCCAAGGGGCTGATAGGTTTCAATATATCCTACCGGAATCTTTTCCACTTTTCCACTTTCCGTTACCACTTCTTTGACGGTGGAGTATGCCTTGAAGATCCCCACTTCATTGCCTTCTGCATCCTGCATGATGATCTGTTCTGACTCATCATAGTCCGGAACCGTAACGGTTCCTTCATAGGTGCTGCCGTTCCAATGAATGCCGTCTACATCCCCTCTGGCTTCCAGTTCTGCCCTGGTGCCGGTTACAGTAGCGGTTTTATAAAGGACTTTCCCTGTTCCGGCCACTCCGGTGGCTCCTACTCCGGTAAGATCACGTTTGGCTGCATAGATCTTAAATAAGGCACCGTCATGGATGATGTTTTCCCCTGTCACAGAATCCAGCTTTTCAATTCGGATTTTGGAACTGTAGAAGCGGTTTTCCATGTCCGCAGAAGCATAGGCAACGTAGTTGAAGTTTCCCTCTTCATCAAGGCCCGGATTCCGGTTCCCGATATCTCCGTTGTCATTGATGATTCCTCCGGTCACTGGATTTTGGATCGACCATGGAACAAGTGCAGGAGCGAATTTCCGGTCCACCATGGTGGTGATTCCGGTCATGGTTTTTACACCGTCCATGGTGATTCCATAATCAGTGATATGGCAGTTCCGGTCATAGTACGTTTCATAGTACACACCATCCTGAGTGCCGGCATTTTCACTTTGTCCATAATGATAGTAAGACTGTACGGTTTCATTACCGCAGTCCTGCCAGGAATCCGGTTCCAGACCGTATTTAAAGATCTTAAAGTCGCCGTCATTGTTATGGGCTTCGATCACATGAGTTTCTTCATGGAAACGAATGAAGTATTTTTCCCGCATCTTATCCGGCGTCATTTCGCTATCGTATAGGTAGTCGCTGGAATACACGCCTTCGTGCACTGTCCCGTCTGGATCAATCTCTGGAACACGGGGAAGGGTGATTTCCTGGGGCTTATCGATCTCATAGTGTTTATCGGGGATGGTGGTTGGCTGCTGTTCTACCAGGACATAAGTGCCATATGGCAGCATGGCCGAGACAGCATAATAATCATCCACTCCGGTTCCCTGGTCGGCATGGATGGTGGTCCGGTCATGATCCTTATCCTGGTCGGGAAGATCCCATTCAACGGCCAGGTCTTTGATGGATTCCGGGTGGTCCTTGAAAAAGAGTTCGTAGTCGTATTCCAGTTCCCCTTTTTCAAGTGGAACCAGCTGGCCGGTATTCACTAAATCCTGTTTCCGGTACAGACGGAAATAGAAGTCTTTTAAGGTCTTTGTTCCTTTTTTTCCATTGTATCCTCCGAACAGGACTGTAAATGGATCCCGATGAATTTTATAGGTATTCACATTGTCATAAGAGGTCTGTGCAATGTCTTTTGTTACCTTAATGGCCTGTTTGATTACTCTTTGAAGGACAATTACCGGATCCTTTCTGGTGTTGCCATCCTGATAGATCACGGTCTGTCCCGGATAGGCCAGGTTTTGGAATTTAATGTAACTGCCCTGATCCAGGGCATTCTTTACAGTAAAGGCGCTGACACCGGCACCCTTGATCTGAGCCAGGTAATCCGAGTAGAACCATTCTTCACCGTCCATGACAATCTCTTTTTCCTTTGTCACGGCCCGGTAGGTGACAGTCTGGGGGGCTGTTTCAGTGTCCCAATTGACCGTATTAGGGACATGGATAGTGTAGCTGCCGCTGGCAGCGTCATAGGATGAGTTAACCGGAACCAGGCTGTAATCCACTGTGGTCTGGTCAAGATTGTCGTAAATAAACTGTGTCTCATAAATCGGGATCCTGTTCCCGTTTAAGTCCAGGCGGTAATTCCCGGCACGATACGTTTCATAAAGCGGCTGGTACTGTTCCTGTAAGAACGGTTCCTGATCTTCTAAGAAGGGGATCTCTCCTGTAATGATTTTGGACGGAAAGACAGATACATAAAATCCGTTTCTGGTGAAAGCTCCGGCTGGATAGGCGAGGAATACATGGCTGTCTGCAGCACCTCCGGTGACCGTAATATCTTTCCTGATGTAAACGGTTTGGGAAAGGGGATCATAAACCGCTTTCCATTTGGCTGTTTTATAGTCGTAAAAGATTTCTGCCTTGTAGATGCCGTCCTCTTCAAAAATCCGATGAATCGCAGCACTGTCCCAGAAGGAATTGGACGCATACCAGTCCAGAATTTCTTCCCCGATTTCCCGGTTGGTCTGGCCTTCCAGTTCCAGGATTGTCCAGGGTGCGCCGCCGCCGTCTGTATCATCCAGAACTTTGTATCCGGTCTGACGCAGCATGTCATTGAGTTCATCCTTTAGGTAATCCGGATCCACGGCTGTTTCATCCAGCCACTTTTCGGCATCGGAAGGGCTGGCGGTTCCGGACGGATAGGTGCTGACCCGGTTATAAAGGTAATAGGATTCTGCGATGGGCTTATCCGTGTCATAGACGGGCTGGCCGGATACATCCAGGACCGGGATATAGTTCCCGGTGGAATCCAGCTTTTTTTCGCCCTCTTCAGCTTTTTCATATTCGCCGGTTGCGACTTGTTTCGTTCCGATGACCACCTGCTCTTTCTTGGTGGTGGGGATACGTTTAGACTGATAGAATGTCGTTCCTTTGGGGTATCCGCTTACGATAATGTCATACCCATTGGTTGTTTTATAGCTGGTAACATCAAACTCATTCCAGGAGCCGTCATGTTCATCAATCGGATGGTAAAGCCTTCCTGCTGAAACCGTTCCGGCTTCGGTAATGGTGGTGGTACCGATTGCATTCCGGTTGGAATCGGTCAGGTTGATGCCGTAAACCGATAGCTCATAGCCTTCGGAACGGGAGATCTCCCGGATGTAATAACTGCCTAAGATCAGGGGGTGTCCGATCCAGCGACGGTCATTGTTGGAAACCGACCTGGAAGTATCACTCTCTTCCGTATAGGCCAGGAAGGAGGCATCCCCGTTGGCATCCGTAGTGGCCATGGCAACCAGATCATTGGCCTTATAAACCGTTCCTGTTTTGCCATCCGGGTGGACGATGTTTTCCGCTGCATATAATCCGTAAACCGCACCTTCTAATGTGGCGTCGCCCTGTACCTGACCGTAGCTTTTCTCCCCCACATACTTTGACTGTTCTGGTTTAGTATATTGGTCATTAAAACAAGCAGGTGTTAGTGGTGGTCGAGATACTGCTGCTGGTTACTCCAGAAAATGGTCAGCTGTAAGTTTTGCAAACTCT
>JAGZXV010000169.1 GCA_018378255.1 Clostridiaceae bacterium
CGGGCAGAAACTGAAAACCGAATCAGTTTCTGAGATGCCCCTGAACGGTAAAGTCATGAGGAGTTTACCGTGAATGGGCATCGGACCGCCTTTTTTCATTCTGGGAGCTTTAGTTCCACTTAACGGTTGGAATCAGATCCCTGTATCGTTTGGTTCCTCCGTTCAGTCCCCGCCCTGGTTCTCCGCCGTCCGCCCTTCCCGCTTTTCTGCGTATCTTTCTCAACCAAATCCCAATTTTCATTCCCCCTCAATGTTTGGTTGACTTGCCTCCCCATTTGAATTATAATAAACTGTGACTATGGTGAAAGAGAGGCATAAGAAATGTTAAAAAGCATGACTGGTTTCGGCAGACATGAAACAGTGACTGATGAATATAAGATTTCTGTCGAAATGAAGGCCGTGAATCATAGATATCTTGATTTAAGTATTAAGATGCCTAAAAAGTTTAATTACTTCGAATCTGCAATCCGCACACTTCTTAAAAAATACATCCAGCGCGGAAAAGTGGATTTGTTCATTAACTATGAAGACTATACAGAGGGCAATATGTGCCTGAGCTACAACAGTTCCCTGGCGGCAGAATATATGAAGTATTTTGCCATGATGGAAGAACAGTTCAATATCTCCAATGACGTAAAAGTTTCTGTTCTCAGCAGAATGCCGGAAGTCCTTACGATGGAGCAGGTGCCGGATGATGAGGAACATTTGTGGAAGATTCTTTCGGAAGTGATTGAAGAGGCCGCTAAGAGATTTGTGGAAACCCGGATTGTAGAAGGTGAGAACCTGAAACAGGATTTGCTTGGAAAATTGGATTATATGCTGGAACTGGTGGAATACATAGAAAAGCGTTCCCCCAAGATTATAGAAGAATACCGCATGAAACTGGAAGAAAAGGTGAAGGAACTGCTGGCTAACAGCACGATAGACGAATCCAGGATTGTGACGGAGACAACGATTTTTGCTGATAAGATCTGTACGGATGAAGAAACCGTCCGGCTGAGAAGCCATATTGAAAACACTAAGGCAGAGCTTTTAGAAGGCGGCAGCATCGGAAGAAAACTGGATTTTATTGCCCAGGAGATGAACCGTGAGGCCAATACAATCTTATCAAAGGCCAATGATCTGGAAGTATCAGATAAAGCGATCGCTTTGAAAACTGAGATTGAAAAGGTGAGAGAGCAGATCCAGAATATTGAATAGAGGTTGGTAAAGATGAGCAAAAAAGGAATTTTAGTTGTCGTTTCAGGATTTTCCGGTGCGGGAAAGGGGACTTTGATGAAGGCCCTGATGAACCGCTATGACAATTATGCGCTGTCAATTTCAGCTACGACCAGAAAGCCGCGGGAAGGCGAAGAAAACGGCCGGGAGTATTTTTTTATTGAAAAAGAACAGTTTGAGAGCATGATTGATCATGGTGAATTGATTGAATATGCAAAATATGTGGATAATTATTATGGAACCCCCAAAGAATATGTGTTTGACAAGATGGCGGAGGGGAAAGATGTCATCCTTGAAATTGAGATTCAGGGAGCGCTGAAAGTGAAAAAGAGATTTCCGGAGACATTGCTTCTTTTTGTAATGCCGCCCAGTGCAGATGAGTTAAGGCGCCGTTTGGTCGGGCGCGGCACAGAGACCATGGAAGTGATCGATGCAAGGCTGCATCGGGCCGTGGAAGAGGCTGCGGGAATCGAATCTTATGATTATCTGTTGATTAATGATAATATAGATATCTGTGTGGAGGAGATGCATCAGTTGATCCAGGCACAGCACAGCCGTGTTTCGGAAAATTCAGAATTAATAGCCGAAATGAAGGCGGAACTGCAAAATATTTAATTTCGAAAGGAGAATGGAGTATGTTACATCCATCATACAGTGATTTAATTGACGTAGTAAACAGTGAGGTGGAACCTGGTGAGCAGCCGGTGGTTCAGAGCCGTTATTCCATCGTAATCGCAACTTCCAAAAGGGCGCGGCAGTTAATTGCCGGAGAGGACGCTATGGTGCCGTCTTATGGCAAGAAACCCCTTTCTGTTGCAATTGAAGAATTATATAAATCAAAAGTTAAAATCGTTAGCGAAGAAGATCTTCCGGAAGATGAAATCAACAGCTGACCAGCAAAGCCGTCTCCACAATGACAGAGATGGCTTTTTCTTAATGGCGTAGATGAGAAACGGAAGAAAGGATTGTTTATGAAATTATTATGTATTTCCCTGGGCTGCGACAAGAATCTGGTGGATACGGAGATGATGCTGGGCCTTTTAAATAAAGACGGGTATGAATTTACAGACGATGAACAGGAAGCAGATGTCATTGTAATCAACACCTGCTGTTTTATAAATGACGCAAAAGAAGAGAGCGTCAACACAATTCTGGAAATGGCGGAATTAAAGAAAAGCGGAAAGTGCAAGGCGCTGGTGGTAACCGGCTGTCTGGCACAGAGGTATAAACAGGAGATTATTGATGAAATTCCCGAAGTGGACGGTATCCTCGGGACCTCTACTTACGATGAGATCTCCAATGTCTTAAAACAGGCGCTGAAAGGAGAACATGTGAGCTGCTTCCATGATCTGGATCTGCTGCCTGATGTAAAAACGGAGCGGGTGGTCACCACCGGCGGATATTATGCGTTTTTAAAGATTGCAGAAGGCTGTGACAAACGCTGCACTTACTGTATCATTCCAAGCCTGAGAGGCAGTTACCGCAGCGTTCCTATGGAAAAATTGGTGGATGAGGCAGCGGGCCTGGCCGAAAAGGGAGTGAAAGAACTGATCCTGGTTGCTCAGGAAACCACTTTATATGGCGTAGATCTTTATGGGAAAAAGATGCTTCACGAGCTTTTGCACAAACTTTGCCGGATTTCCGGCATCCAGTGGATCAGGATCCAGTACTGCTATCCGGAAGAGATAACAGATGAACTGATTGAGGCTGTAAAAACGGAGGAAAAGGTCTGCAACTATCTGGATATCCCGATTCAGCATGCCAGCGATAAGATTTTAAGGCGCATGGGACGAAGGACCAATCAGGAGCATTTGCGGGCAATGGTAGCAAAACTGCGCAGTGAGATTCCGGATATCGCTCTTAGAACCACATTGATTTCAGGCTTTCCGGGAGAAACCCAGGAAGATCACGAGACGCTGATGGAGTTTGTGGACGAACTGGAATTTGAGCGCCTTGGCGTATTCGCTTACTCAGCTGAGGAAGACACTCCGGCCGCCGGTTTTGAAGACCAGGTGCCGGAAGAGGTGAAAGAAGAGCGCAGAGACCAGATCATGGAGCTTCAGCAGGAAATCGCATTTGAAAAATCAGAAGCCATGGTAGGAAAAGTGGTTGAAGTGATGATTGAAGGGAAAGTGGCCGATGAACCGGCTTATGTGGGCCGGACTTATATGGATGCGCCCAATGTGGACGGATTCATATTTGTAAATACGGGAGAAGAACTGATGTCAGGTGATTTTGTCCGGGTCAAAGTGACCGGGGCAATGGATTATGATTTGATTGGAGAGGTGTATCATGAATTTACCGAATAAGTTAACCGTTTTAAGAGTGATTCTGATTCCGTTTTTTGTTGTATGTCTGATGATTGACGGTGGCGAAAACCAGGCTTTGCGTTATGCGGCGGTTGCGATTTTTATCATTGCCAGCCTGACGGATATGCTGGATGGGAAAATTGCCAGAAAGTATAATCTCGTTACGAATTTCGGAAAGTTTATGGATCCTCTGGCGGATAAACTTTTAGTCTGTTCCGCCCTGATCTGTCTGGTGGAACTGGGACAGCTTCCGGCCTGGATGGTGGTAATTATCATCAGCCGGGAATTTATTATCAGCGGCTTCCGCCTGGTGGCATCTGACAATGGAATTGTTATTGCGGCAAGCTACTGGGGAAAATTCAAAACAACTTTTCAGATGATTGCGGTTGTGCTGTTGATTCTGGATATCGAAGCCATCCGGATTCTCACCACGGCATGTGTCTGGATTGCTCTGATCCTTACCGTTGTTTCTTTGATCGATTACATTGCAAAAAATCATAAAATACTTACAGAAGGAGATATGTAGATATGGTAGTAGAACTGGTCTGTGTGGGTACGGAATTATTGCTGGGTAATATTGTCAATACAAACGCCCAGTTTATTGCTGAAAAATGCGCTCTTCTGGGTCTTTCCATGTATAATCAGGTAGTGGTGGGCGATAATAAGGAACGCCTTTCTGATGCGATCCGGACGGCTTTAAAAAGATCCGATATCGTCATTTTAAACGGGGGGCTTGGACCTACGGAGGACGATCTGACAAAGGAAGTCTGTGCTGAGGTGATGGGCTTTCCACTGGAAGAAGATTCCCATACCAAGGGACGGCTTGAAGAGTATTTCAAAAACAGCATTTATAAGGACATAGCGGACAATAACTGGAAACAGGCGATTGTGCCTTCCGGAGCTATAATCTTAGACAACAATAACGGCACGGCACCGGGCCTCATTATGGAGAAATTCGGGAAATCGGCAATTTTACTTCCTGGTCCGCCTAATGAATTGTATCCCATGTTTATGGATCAGGTATTTCCCTATCTGCAGAAACTTCAGCCGGAGATCATCATATCACAGATGGTGAAAATCTGCGGAGTCGGCGAAAGTCAGGTGGAAGACAGGCTTCTGGACATGATTGACAAACAGACGAATCCTACCATCGCTACCTATGCCAAAACCGGTGAAGTCCATTTGAGGGTTACGGCTAAGGCTGCCGATGAAGAGACAGCCCGGAAAATGATCAAACCAGTGGTAAAGGAAATCAAAAACAGATTTGGCGATGCGGTCTACACAACCAAGGAAGAAGAAACGCTGGAGATGGCAGTTGTGCGCATTCTGGAGAAATACGGTTTGACCGTGACAACGGCCGAATCCTGTACCGGCGGCCTTTTGGCAGGACGGCTGGTCAATGTGCCGGGGGTTTCGGAAGTGTTCCGCGAGGGATTTATCACCTATTCCAACAAGGCTAAAAGAAAAATTCTGGATGTGAGCAAGGGAACCTTGAAAAAATATGGCGCGGTCAGCGAACAGACTGCAAAAGAGATGGCTATGGGCGGAGCTTTTGCCACGGATGCGGATATCTGCATTGCCATAACCGGGCTGGCTGGCCCTGATGGGGCTACGGACGAAAAGCCGGTAGGACTTGTTTATATTGCGAGTTACCTGAAGGATAAGGTTTCCGTGGAAGAATATCATTTTAAAGGGAACAGAAATAAAATACGGGAGCAGTCTGTGGTAAAAGCCCTGGATCTTTTACGCCGCTCCGTTTTAGATAATTACCGTTAGATGAGAGGCAGGAGATAGATTTGAATACCCATATGATAAAAAAACAGTTGACGTCCGTTTATCGTTATGCATATACGAATTTGGCGCTCAATTACTTTACTTACTTTGAAACAGCGATGGATAAAACGAAAGATCAGGATATGCTGGCTTCGTACACTGCCCGGTTTAACCAACTTCTGAGTGATTTTCTGGAAGGCGGGCAGAACATCGGGGAACTGGATCTTTTGAGAAACCAGGTTCGGGGCGTAATGGAGGTTTTGACCGCATTTGCGGACAACATATCGATTTATGAATATGCTTTAAACCGCCTGGAACGCAGGTTTATTACTGGTACCGTTATTCGGGAAACGGAAGAGGAAGTGGTCTCAAAGGTTATGCAGTATATCTGGAATTCCAAAGATTCTGTGGTGATCAACGGCCGTATTTCTGAGGTTGTCGGGCAGCTGCCTGTCAGATTTACCAGAAACAAATTCTTTACTATGGTCCGTGATTCGCTGTCCGTCTATATAGGCGGTGAACGTTCGGCCCTGGATAATATGATGTATTTTCTGCGCACGTCCTCTATGGTCTACTTGCCGGAAGATAAGATAACTGGCATTGAAGAGCTGTATCAGATGGAAAAGGAATTAAAAGATGCTGATTATACCAGCCTTACAACAGACGGCTACAAGCGGCTGACGCTTTTAATCGGGGATTCTGGGCGGTATGTTATGGATCTGATGGGAGACATCATGTCTTTAATGGAACTGATCAATGACCTGTATCTGATGGAACTTTCGAAAAATGATGCCGTAGTGGATCTGGGAGAAGAAGAAATCCTGAGATTTATCACTTCAGGAATCCTGAAAAAGATTGTACAGGAGGACTGGACTGAGATAGAAGATGAGATTACAGAAAAACTGGTATTTTTAGAAGGAAGACAGGAAAGTTTTTATGAAAAATACATGAAATATGAGATTTTGGATGAAGACATAAGAGAACCCTATGATGTGCTTTTAAAGAAAGTTTCCGTTCTCATGTCCGGCAGTTCATTCGCATCTTTTGAAGAGACGGCAGACAGTGGAGAAACTGCAGACCAAAGATGGGTGGAACAGGAAACGGAGAAATATCTCGAAGAATTAAACCAGCTGTTCCAGGGATTGAAAAAACCAGTCATACGTGCGGTGATGTCGCAGGTACTGTCAAAACTTCCTGTTTTCTTCAATTCCGCTCAGGAAATCGAAAACTATATTCGGAACAGCCTGGACAGTTGTACGGATATTTATGAAAAAGAAACATGTATGGAATTACTGTTGAAATTAGTGGAGAGCGAGAATGCGTATATCTGATCATCTGTACGTAGGTGAAAAAGCGGAAAAGAACAGGTTCCGCATTATCTGTAATCTCAGGTATTCCAAGCTGCAGACGGGCATCTATGTGATTACCCCTGCGTCAAATGGGAATAATATACTTGATATTTATCCTTCTTTTGCACTGATGCAGCCTTATTACCAGGAGCAGAATCTCTATATCCTGGGCATTGCGGATGGGTACTGGGAAGCTCTTTTAGTGGCCGGAAGGATTGTGGATGATATGTATCAGAAGACAGGAGGATTCTGTCTGAAAGAATTTATGGACAGCGGAGCGTGATGGAGTGCTGCATATAATATGGTTGGTTTTAAAAATAATAGGAATAATCCTGCTGGTACTTCTCGCACTTGTGCTGGCTGTCCTGGCAGCTGTTTTACTGGTGCCGGTCCGCTACAGGGCCAGAGGTTCTTTCTACGGCAGTCCTGTGGTAACCGGTAAGGTGACGTGGCTGTTACATATCCTGTCGATAAAGGCGGTGTATGACGGAGAGCTGGATCTGGGAGTCAGAGTTTTCGGTATCAGGCTGTTAAAGCCGGGGAGCCGGAAAGAGAAAGAAGTGGAGGAAGAATTGATTCTTCAGTCTCAGGAACTGATGCATGAACTGGAAGAAGAAATGAAAGACGACGTGGAAGCGGAACCTCTGCCTCATCCGGATGAAAAAAAAGCGGAAAGGCAGAGGGATATCAAAAAAGAAAAAAAGGCAGAAAGATCGTCCTCTTCCGCCCCCAAACCGGGGGGAGATTCTGCATCCAAGCCAGGGAAAGAAAAATCAGGGTTTGTCCGGCGGTTGGAAAAGCTGAAAGCTTCTCTGACCGGAACCTATTACCGGATTAAGGAAAAGTTCTCGGATCTGAATGAGAATCTGGAAAAAGGAAAAGAATTTCTGCGGAATGAAGAGAATAAGAAAACCATAAAACTGCTGTGGAAGAGCGGAAAAAAGCTGCTGAAGCATGTGCTGCCTCAAAAAGCGAAAGGGCGGGTGGTGTTCGGTTTTGATGATCCGTATATAACCGGCCAGATTTTATCGGCAGCCGGCGTGTTTTATCCGGTGTATGCCAGACAGCTGGAGATTTGCCCGATGTTTGACCAGTCCGTATTCGAGGCAGAGGGAGAGCTAAAGGGCAGGATCAGAATCGGTACGGTGTTATTCATTCTGCTGCGGGTTTACTGTAATAAGAACTTCCGGGTTTTACTCAAACAGCGGCGGGGGTAAGAAAAACGCCGGGTTATTATTAAATGATTGAAAAAAATCCGCTTCCGGCGGAGGAAACGAGGTTAAGATGGTGGATAATAATTTTACATCAGCCATAGAAGCTTTATTTAAAGGGATGGATAATTTTGTAACGACCAAAACGGTGGTTGGAGAAGCTGTTAAAGTTGACGATGCGATCATACTGCCTTTGGTGGATGTTACATGCGGTATGGGGGCAGGATCATTTTCTGCCAATGCCAAGAATAACGGCGGAGGCGGCATGAGCGCCAAGATGAGCCCCAGCGCGATTCTGGTGATCCAAAACGGAAGTACCAGGCTGGTCAATATCAAAAACCAAAATACAGTCAATAAAGTCCTGGATATGGTGCCGGACATTGTCAATAAATTTACCGGCGGAAAAGTGAATGTAGGCGGTGAAGTTTCGGAAGAAGCGGTAAAAACTGCCCAGGAAATGGCGGAAATTCAGAAGAATCAGTAAGACCTTGAATATTGGACGGACATCTGCATATACTTAAATAAAGGCTTGTGAAAGCAGATGTGAAGATTTGAGGGATTTGGATGAAACGTTTATGCGGCCTGATTATATTTTCAATGGGAGTAGGAATGGCAATTCTGCTGTTTGTTCCCACTACACTGACCACACTGGTTTTTGTGCTGGCCTGTTTAATTCTGGGTTATAATTTATTTTGCTGTTAATGAATGGCCGGCGCGTGTTAATGGCCGGTTTTATGTAAAAAAACAAGCTCCGGGCAATTGATAACTGCCCGGAGCTTTAATAAATCCAATTAAGCTCTTTCAACTAAGCCAGAACGTAAGCAAGAAGTACATACATACATCTTCTTAGCTCCACCGTTAACTTTAACTTTAACAGATTTTACGTTTGCTTTCCACATCTTGTTTGAACGTCTATGTGAATGGCTCACCGCATTACCAAAGTGAGCAGCCTTTTCGCAAATTGCACATTTAGCCATGATTGCACCTCCTTAAAGCTACTTGGATTCTGATACTATAAAATCCACAACAAATGTATCTTAACAGATAAGGAAGGAATTTGCAAGAGAAAAATGAAAAATTGTATCTTTTTTTAGGAAAATAATGTATGATGGACACAATATGTGGGGTGTGATATAATATCCCTACAGAGTGGATGCTCAGGCGTTCCGGGAATCCGCCCGGATATAAGACCGGTTTGAAGCTTAGCTTTTAAGTGAATTTTAAGGAACGGAGGTATTGATATATATGAAGGGTCGAATCAGCAATAAACTGGGTGAAATCCAGATCAATCCCGATGTCATCGCATTATATGCAGGAACCACTGCAGTCGAATGCTTTGGGATTGTGGGGATGGCGGCTGTCAGTATGAAAGACGGCCTCGTTAAACTGTTAAAAAGAGAAAGCCTGACACATGGAATTAATGTGGATATTAAGGACAACCATATCACCATAGATTTTCATGTCATTGTCGCATATGGTGTAAGTATTTCTGCGGTTGCTGATAATTTAATCGCAAATGTAAAATACAAAGTAGAAGAATTCACCGGTATGGATGTTGATAAAATCAACATTTATGTAGAAGGTGTAAGAGTGATAGATTAAGGAGGAGCAACCCGTGGATATGAAGGTTATAGATGCCAAAACGCTTCAGAAGGCGTTTTTGGCAGGAGCAAAAGGTCTGGAAGCTAAGAAGGAGTGGATTAACGAACTGAACGTATTTCCCGTACCGGATGGGGATACGGGAACGAATATGACGCTGACTATCATGGCGGCTGCTAAAGAGGTGGCTGCAATTGAAAATCCAACTATGGAGACCTTAGCAAAGGCAATATCCTCAGGATCATTAAGGGGGGCAAGGGGTAATTCAGGCGTTATCCTGTCCCAGTTGTTTAGAGGTTTCACGAAAGAGATAAAGACGGTGGATGTGGTTACAACCACCACATTGGCCAATGCATTTGTGAGGGCTACGGAAACAGCGTATAAAGCGGTTATGAAGCCCAAGGAAGGTACGATTCTTACCGTTGCAAAGGGTATGGCTGATAAGGCTGTGGAGCTGGTTTCACAGACCGAAGATATTATACCGTTTTGTGAAAAACTCATTGAACACGGAGACTATGTACTTAGCCAGACTCCGGAGATGCTGCCCGTATTAAAGCAGGCCGGTGTTGTGGATTCCGGCGGCCAGGGGCTGATGCAGGTGCTGAAAGGCGCGCTGGACGGACTTTGCGGCAAAGAGATCGATCTTACGGTGGAGGACAGCAAACCGGCTGCCAGGCCGGCAGGAGCGGCAGGTACAGAAGATTTTGATATCAGATACGGCTATTGTACGGAATTTATTATCAATGTGGAAAAACATTATGACCTGAATACGGAACAGGAATTCAAAGGATATTTGGAATCCATAGGTGATTCCATTGTCGTGGTTTCCGATGACGATGTAGTAAAAGTTCATGTTCATACCAATGATCCGGGTCTGGCTATTCAAAAAGCCCTCATCTATGGTTCCTTATCACGTATGAAGATTGACAATATGCGGGAAGAACATCAGGAAAGGCTGATTAAAGAATCGGAGAAAAAGGCGGACGAACCCAGAAAACCTTATGGCTTTATCGCTGTTTCTATCGGAGAAGGGTTGGGAGAGATTTTTAAGGGAATCGGTGCTGATTACCTGATTGAAGGCGGACAGACCATGAATCCGAGTACGGAAGATGTTCTGAATGCAATAGACCGTGTCAATGCGGATACCATATATATCCTGCCCAACAATAAAAATATTATACTGGCGGCGGAGCAGGCCAAAAGCCTGACGGCGGATAAGGAGATTGTAGTAGTTCCTTCCAAGACGGTTCCCCAGGGAATCACCGCGCTGATCAACTTCGCACCGGATCTGTCACCTGAAGAGAATACCCGCAATATGGTGACAGAGATGGGAAAAGTGAAAACGGGCCAGATCACCTATGCGGTGCGCACAACCATGATTG
Source organism: Clostridiaceae bacterium (assembly GCA_018378255.1). GTDB lineage: Bacteria > Bacillota > Clostridia > Lachnospirales > Lachnospiraceae > CHH4-2. The sequence continues at coordinate 10,842 of JAGZXV010000169.1, forward strand.
ACGGGATGGAGATCCAGGAAGGCGATATCATGGGGCTGGGCGACCACGGAATGCTGGCCGTCGGCAAATCCGTTGAAAAGACAGCGGTAGAAGCTTTGAAAAAAATGGTGGATAGAGATACCGAACTGATCAGCGTCTATTATGGCTGTGATGTGGCGGAGGAAGAGGCCGGCAGAGTGCTTGAACAGATGCAGGAAGCCTGTCCGGAATGTGAAATCGAACTTCACAGCGGCGGCCAGCCGATCTATTACTATTTGATTTCTGTAGAATAACCAGGAGAGAATCGGGAAACCGGTTCTCCTTCTTTGTAGTAATCCTAATATTTAAGAATGTGAGAATGAGCATGGAAGGGAATCAACAATCGATTACTGCAGTTAAAGGTGTTGGGGAAAAGACGGCCAAATTGTTTGATAAGCTTGGAATTTCCACGATAGATGACCTGCTGCACAATTATCCCAGAGCCTACGATACTTTTGAGCCGCCGGCGGCCATCGGAGGCTTGAAACCGGATACGACGGCGGCTGTAGCAGGTATTCTGCCCAAATCCCCCGTTGTAAAAAGGTTCAGCCATATTCAGGTTATTACGGTCACTTTAAAAGATGCGACCGGCAGCCTGCAGCTCACATGGTTTAATATGCCGTTTCTGGCCGTGACCTTAAAAGCCGGAAGCCGTTTTATCTTCCGGGGCAGAGTGGTGAAAAAAAGCGGGCGTCTGGTAATGGAACAGCCTGAAATATTTACCCCGGAGACATATGAGCCGGTGATGCATTCCATGCAGCCCATCTATGGACAGACTAAAGGGCTGAGCAATAAAACCATCACAAAAACCTGCTTGGAAGCCCTTGCCATGAGGCAGATGGAACGTGACTATATGCCGCCGGAGATCAGACGCAGACACGAACTGGCAGAATACAATTATGCGATTGAGCATATCCATTTTCCAACAGATAAAAAGGAACTGCTTTTTGCCAGAAGGCGGCTGGTTTTCGATGAGTTTTTTATGTTTCTTCTGGCTGTACGTTATCTAAAGGATAAAAGGGTAGACCAGAAAAGCAGCTATGTAATCCCTCCGTCCCCAGAGGTGGAGCGGCTGATAACAGAACTGCCCTATGAGCTGACAAAAGCGCAGAAAAAGGTGCTGGATGAAGTAAGTCATGATTTATCCGGCGGTCTGGTCATGAACCGGCTGATTCAGGGAGATGTCGGATCGGGAAAGACGATTATAGCCGTCCTGGCACTGCTAAAGACGGCATTAAGCGGCTTCCAGGGTGCCATGATGGCGCCTACGGAAGTATTGGCAAAACAGCATTATGAATCCATAACGGAATTATTTGAAGCCCATGGCATTGACAAAAAGCTGGTTCTGATCACTGGTTCCATGACTGCAAAGGAAAAACGGCTGGCTTATGAAAAAGTGGCTTCCCATGAAGCGGATATCATTATCGGCACTCATGCGTTGATTCAGGAAAAAGTTGTTTACGATCAACTGGCGCTTGTAATTACCGATGAACAGCACCGGTTTGGCGTCGGACAGAGAGAGGCTTTGGGCAATAAGGGCCGGGAACCCCATGTGATGGTCATGAGCGCAACCCCGATTCCCAGGACATTGGCTATCATTATATATGGGGATCTGGATATATCCATCATAGATGAACTTCCGGCAAACCGTCTTCCCATTAAAAACTGTGTGGTCGGCACTTCCTACCGGAAGAAGGCCTATGAGTTTATCGAAAAGGAGGCCATGGCGGGCAGGCAGGCGTATGTGATCTGCCCCATGGTAGAAGAGAGCGAGATG
>JAGZXV010000170.1 GCA_018378255.1 Clostridiaceae bacterium
GGTGTTGACCGCTTCCTTATGGGTCTGCATGGGAACCTCCTGCCTGATAGAAACGCCAAAACCCGTCTTATAATTGAAGATACCGTCTATGCCAATCCGCTCACAGACCCCTTTTGCAAGAACCTGCTCCGTTCCGGAACTTATCACCTGGAATTTCAAGGAAGAACTGCCGCTGTTAATCACCAATATTTTCATATCTCCACCCTTTCCCGTCCACCGGACCGGTAACAGCCTCCGGCCTTCAATGGAATATTATCTGTCTGAATATTATCTCCTATTGTACCATCCCCGGACGCCTTATGACAACCAGAGTGTGTTTGAAAATTCATTTCCGCCATCTGCCCTCCCGTTTACCGGCCTGCAAACCGTAACTCTTTCTTCCCAATATAAAAGGCCGGACCACCCATACGGATGATCCGGCTCTTTTTTAAATTGGTCCTGTTATTTCATCAGCTAAAAAACTTTGCCCAGTATCCCTGGATAAATATGGCCAGCACAATGACCGGAAGCAGATACGTCACATAAAATCTGGCCCAGCGTGGGAATTTAATCCCCTTACCGGTATTGGTTTCCTTCATAAAATTATCAAATCCCCATCCGTAACGGCAGGTACAGAACACCAGATATATCAAACTTCCGATAGGAAGAAGATTGTTGCTGACTATGAAATCTTCCAGATCCAGCACATTCGTTCCCTCTCCAAACGGCATGAAACCGCTCCACAGATTGAATCCCAGCACACATGGGGTGGAGAGAATGATCACCGCAATAATATTGCAGACCACCGCTTTTTTCACGCTGCACCCCGTAAGGTCCGTAGCAAATGACACGATATTCTGGAATACCGCAATGACCGTTGATATCGCCGCAAATGACATGAACAGAAAGAACAGCGTCCCCCAGAATCTTCCTCCCGCCATATGGTTAAATACATTGGGCAGTGTGATGAAAATGAGCGGCGGTCCGGCGTCCGGCTGAATATCATAGGCAAAACAAGCGGGGAATATGATCAGGCCGGCCATAAAAGCAACCAAAGTATCCAAAAGCGTAACGCTGATGGCCTCACCGGTCAAACTTCTCTCTTTTCCTATATAACTTCCGAAAATTGCCAACGCCCCGATACCGATACTAAGGGTAAAAAAAGCCTGTCCCATGGCGGCGAATACCGCCTCTCCCAAACCGGATTCCACCATATTGCCAAAATCCGGTTTCAGATAGAATGTGAGCCCAACTCCGCTTCCCGGCATGATGGCAGAGTTAACCGCCAGCACGACCATCAAAATCAGCAGACATACCATCATGATCTTCGTGATCTTTTCCACACCGTTTTGAAGCCCCATAGCGCACACGCCAAAACCGATCAGTACGGAAACGACCATCATGCCGAACATCAAAGGTGCATTGCCCAACACACTGCCGAATTCACCGGCCACCTGATCCGGGGACATGCCCGTAAAATCGCCTGTCATCATCTTAAAGAAATAGAGGATCATCCACCCTGCAACTGTGGTATAAAACATCATCAGGATATAGTTGCCCGCCATTCCGAGATATTTTGCAAAATGCCATTTGCTGCCTTTGGGTTCCAGCACGTCAAATGACAAAGCAACACTTTTCTGGCTGGCCCTTCCGACGGAGAACTCCATAATCACGATCGGCAGCCCCAAAATCAATAAAAACAACAAGTAAATCAATACAAATGCTGCGCCGCCATACTGTCCTACAATATAAGGAAAACGCCAAACATTTCCCAAGCCAATGGCACAGCCCGCCGAGATCAGGATAAATCCCAGTCTTGACGAAAACTTTTCTCTCTTCATATCCAAACTTTCCCTCCTATGCATACTGTTCTCTATTTTACAACAGAATAATAAAAAGGAAAAGAGTTAATTTTACTTCTCTAAGCCCCTGCGTTCCCCTGCAATAGGATGTTTCGTCAATTCCAGGTAAGAAACAATAAAAACTTCCAGCGCTATGGACATGGCTTCCTCGTCTATGCAGAAACGGGGATTGTGAGGCATACAGGCTGTTTCCGGTTTCAGCGGATTATGGGTGCCCACGTTAAAATAAACCCCAGGTTTTTTCCGGGTATAGAACGCGAAATCCTCCGATGCCATAATCGGCGGCGTATTCATGGCGTTTATGCCGTTTTCCAGCAAAGCATTTTTAACCCGGAGGCTGAGTTCCCGGTTGTTCTCCATAGCAGGCGGCCCGTCTTCCCTCATGAACTCACAGGTACAGCCTTTGGCCCTGCAGATATTTTCCGCCAGTTCCCGAATCCGGCAAAACAATTTGTCGGCCGTCTCGTTAGTCAGGCTCCGCAGGTTGCCGCCAATGGCCGCAGAATCGGGAATAATATTATAAGCCCCCTTTTTCCCGGCCTCAAAATAAGTTACAGACAAGGCCGCCGCACTCATGGGATCTACGGTCCATCCAATCAGTTGGTTCACCGCGTTTACGATCATTGCCCCTGTAGAAACCGGATCCACCGACCTATAAGGAAATCCCGAATGGCCTCCCACCCCCTGAATCCGTATCTCAAAACTGCCGGTAGATGCGGTTCTGGGGCCTTCGGAGGCAGAAACAATCCCCAATTCAAGTTCCGGGGAACAATGCCACGCCAGTACCGTGTCCACATCGTCCAGCACCCCGTCTTCCACAATCCAGCTTCCGCCGTTTGGTTCCTTTTCCTCCCCCTGCTGAAACACCAGCTTCACAGTCCCTTTCACCAGATCCCTGTGATGAGACAAAAAATCTGCGAAACACAAAAGCACCGCCGTGTGGGCATCATGGCCGCAGGCATGCATGATCCCCGGCCTTTCAGACGCATAAGGTAAACCGGTTTCCTCAGTCACCGGCAAAGCATCCATGTCCGCGCGGAAAAGCAGGACCGGCCCCGGCTCTTCCCCTTCTATAACTCCCACACAACTATTGGCCCTGACCCCTTTCATCAGTGGAATCCCCATTTCTGAAAGTTTTTTACAGATCAGGGCAGAGGTTTCCTTCTCCTGAAAAGAGAGTTCCGGCCGGCGGTGAAAATGCCTCCGGTACTCAACTAACGCAGATCCGTATTTCCTGACAGCTTCTTTTATTTCATCACTTTTGAACTGCTTTTTCTCTTCTCTGTTCTTGTCCATGCTTATCCCCTTATCATTTTAATCCGCTTCCGGACAGACGAAACGCCCGGTAACTACATTGTAGTTACCAGGCATCCGCTTGTCAACTATGCGGGTTTTCCTGCCTTTCGTCACCTGCACCGCTCAATCCGTATCCTATATTTTCCTAATTTGGCTAAAACCCCTTTCTCCTGAACTTTTCCCTCCTCTTTCTTCTCCCAAACCAGTTCCTGATATCGGTAAATACTGAATATCACCCCCAGCAGCGCATATATGGTAATGGTATGGCATCTGCCAAAGGAGAAAAAGGGCATTCCGCCTGATGAGATCGTATAAAACCCAAAGCCATTCAGCAGGCTTCGCACCATCTCAACCGACAGCACCATCACACATCCGTATCCCACCATCTTGCCAAGCTGGTTTTTCTGCCTGCGGATCATACGGAACAGATAAAAGAGGAAAGCCGCCAACAGGGCGGTCAGCAGGCAGGCGGTCAGAATTCCATAGACAGAAGCAACCTGGAGCATGATGTAATCATACTGGACGCCGGGAAGCACGCGGCTGGGAAGCTGTTCTGCTTTCACATCCCCGCTTCCGAACATGGTCAGCCCCTGTATCACTTCCCTGACCTTCGCCGCCTGATACCCCGCTTCCTGGGCATATCTCTCCGGATGAATTATAATTTCCAGCCGTTTTAACTGATAGGGCTTCAAGCGGGTAAGGGCTCCTAAAACTGCCGCCGCAGGTATGACGCCGGCCACCAGCGCCATACCCGCTTTCCGGTTGATCTGAAACCATCCGTTAAATACGGCTGCCGCCAGCATCAGATAACAGACGCAGACCATGTCAATCGTAATTCCCAGTCCGCCGCCGATCTGTACCGCTCCAATCCAAAATGCAGCTGTCAGCCAGCAGAGGCTGGAGAAGATTCCATAATAACCGCGCTTCCGGTTTTGATAGAGCACGCCCCCGTAAACCGGAACGAACAGATAGATCAGGCTCTTCATATAGGAATGGCCCCCATTATAAATAGGCGCATAGAGACAGATCACAAACAAAGCCCCCAGCAAAAGAACTGCCACTTTCTTTCCGTGCCGGCCCACCAGACTGTAGTCCAGATAAAAAACCACCGCCATAATGAGGATTCCGGCCAGCACATACATGCACTGCCGTTCAAATGCATTGTCAATCACTCTCTGATATAACAGCAGTTCATCTTCCAGCCGGTAGAAACTGAAATACTGGGCCAAAAGCCCGGCCAGACTGATCACAACCACCATGAGGAGCAGGGGGCCGGCAGGCTTGGGCCTGTGGATCCGGTCCATCTCGATTCCCACTTCCACCGGATCTCCCATCTGGTTCACCGCCTGCTTCATCGCTTCTTCAGCAGCCATCCCCTGGGCTTCATAAACTCCGGCCTGGTCTTCTATATGGTGCCGGATCTCCTCCGCCACCGCAGCCTTGGCCTTTTTATTCCTGATCTGCTCCTCTAGCTGTTCCAGATATTTATTCAGTTCCACAAAGCTCACCCCCTATTACACGGGAAATGGCTCTGTTATAGGACTGCCACTCCTTCTTTTTTCTCTCCAGCGCTTTTCTGCCTTCCTTGGTGATTCCATAATATTTCCGCGTCTTCCCCATCACCTCCGCCTCATAGGAAATCAGGAAATTCTGGGATTCCATGGTGTGAAGAAGCGGGTATAACGTGCCCGCCTTGAGTTCAAAAAGGTTCTCCGACCGTTTTCCCAAGGTTTCTATCATCTCATAGCCGTACATATCCCGTTCCGACAGAAGCTGTAAAAGCAACATGGATGTGCTTCCCGATGCCAGGTTCTTCTCTGATGCCATAACTTACCTCCATATATAGATTATCTATATATACTATATATCGGCAATCTATATATGTCAAGAAAGAATACGCTTCTTTCTTCTATTATGGCTATCTCACAATTCCAGTCAGCAGAGCTGCCGCTAAGATCACCAGGTTCGTGACCGTCTGAACCGGAACCGCTTCCCTGCAGTAATCGTCCACATCAATTTCCAAAAGCCCTACCCCCACATGGGTTGTAGCGGTAAAGGGCGATGAGCCGGTAGCCAGAGACATGTTGCACACAAACGGAGCGATCACATCCGTACCCGCAAGCCCGAACTTGGTGCCGATCGAAATCAGGACCGGATACATGGAATTGTAGATCTTATTGGGCATAAACCGGATGACTACGATCATAACCGCCGCCAGTATGATATGGATATACCGGGTCAGGAATGCCGGGAAACTTCCCACGATGAAGGTTGCCAGGGCGCTCACCATATCCGTGTCCTGGAAAATCCCGATAAAAATGGAGATGCCGATAAGCATGAACATGGTATTATAAAACCGGTTTCCTGCCTTAGACAGCAGCTTCTGGTATTCCTTTGGTTCAGGATAATTGATCATAATAGTGACAAATGAAGCTGCAATGAAGATCAGGTAAGTCGGCACCTTATTGGCCGCCAGCAGGGCAATCACTGCCAAAAAGAAGATGAAATTAATCCAAAAATACTTTGGCCGTTCCATGGAATCCGCTTTTGCTTCTAACTCATTGTTTTCCTCGCTCCACTCCACGGACATGAGCCCGCCCTGTTTCTTATGCTTAAATCCAAAATACACCCATTGAAGCACGATCGCCGGAATAAAACAGAATGCAACAGGAATCAGTCTTCTTGACAATTCCATGGCGTCCACGCCTGCAAACACGGAAGAATTGACAACCGCAATCCCCCACGGCACAAAACACATGGCCGCTATGGAGGTCTGGGCAATGATCATTGCCGCTTTCCTGTTAAAATTCATCTTTTTATAGATGGGAAGCATGATGGGAAACACGATCAGATAAGCGGTTACAATGGTTGCTGTCAACATGCTCACCGCGGCTATGGCGGAAGTCATAATCATCACCGCATATACATTCAGACTGCCCCTGGAAAACTTCAGCAGTTTTTTAATCAATATGGAGAACATGCCCGTTTCACTTAAAACCGTGAAATAAATCATCGCAAAAAAGCACATATAACCTGCCGCTTTCATGGAACGGTTGATGGAGTTAACCGCCATGTCGCCAATTTCCTGTATGCTGTATCCAATTAAAAGAGCACAGGCAACAGGAACAATACACAGAGTAAACTGCATCGGAAGCTTTTTGACAAACACTGATAAAATAACAATTGATACCATTAAAATGGCTGCTAATGTAATATTCATGAAACCCTCTCAATCCGCCCTGCCGGCAATCTCAACTTTTTTTCCTTTATAGTACAAGGTTTTGGTGTCCCCATCTTTTTTGAACTTGGTAAACCACTCATCCCAGATCATTTTGCATTCCGAAGGCCAGACTGCATGGGTCTTGGTCCTGGTTTCCACCAGCCTGAGAAGGGGAACCCCGTCTTCTGTCCGGAACAGATAATTGATAAACAAGCCGTCCTCGTAGCTGCAGCCCTCTCCATCGCCCATGAAGGTATAACTGCTCCAGTTCTTATCCAGTCCGTAATATTCACACCAATAGTCAATCAGTTCTCTGGCCTCATCCGTAGCAAACCCGCCGGGGAATATAGGGTCCTCCATCCCCAGATTTGCCATAATCGGCACAGCAGAGCCTTTGACCGGAGGAAGGGGCTCGGAAACCTTATTAATATTTTTTGCCGAAACCGGCGCCACGGCTGCAAAATAATCCGGCCGGTAAGCTGCACATCCCCATGTCATCATCCCGCCTGAGGACTGTCCGCTGGCATAGATGCGGCTGATATCCACATTGTAGTTCCCGGTCAGCCATTCATAAAGATAGTCCAGAAATACCATATCGCTTGGAAACTCTTCCTTGGGTTCTGCCGTATTCCATCTGCTTCTGAACATGGTATTGGTCATCACGCTGCCGTTTTTACGGGCCAGGTTTTCATTGGAGGCGCTGGGACAGATTAAGATGATTCCATTTTCTTCCGCCACCTTTGCCCACCCGGACCTGTCTCCGATCTCATCCCCGCTGCCGCCGGCTCCGTGAAACAAAAATACGGCAGGCGAAGGTTTGGTTCGGTCCACGCTTTCAGGAACGTATACCCACCAGACCCGGTTATAATAATCGGAACCATCCTCATAATATCCGCCCCGGACATTGGCGCTGAATTTCTTAAATCCACGTCTGCTGATCGCTTCATTGTATCGTAAAGCTCCGTTTTTATTGCCCGCATACCGCCAAAGCCCCCGGAACAGATGTTCATAAACCGCATTGCAGAATTCTCTGCCCATACATTCCGTCCAGTCTTTCCATGAAACCAGAACCTTTGCACACCAATGCTCATCTAAGGTCCCTCCTGCTGCCGGCAGATATTCCATATCCGCATACTCCGTCATCCGGCCTTTGCCGCTGTGATTTGCATTGTTATAGTATGTAATCAGACGTTTTACGCTTTCACTCTGATTCCCGCTGACAACCCAAACCGGCATCTGAATTTCATTCATCATTACCGACTCAACCGGCGATTCTGTGCCGCAGAGCCGCTGCTCTTCCTGCAGGTCCAGCCCCTTTGTCCCCGCCAGGCAGACCGCAGCCCAGCTCTTTGGGTTCCACAGACTTTGATAGGCCAGAAGATCCGCCGCTTCCCCATAGGCCGCTGCATAAAAGTTAGAGGTAAAAGGACAGAATAAGGGCCTGCACCCAACACTTTCCCTCAACTTATTGATATAGACGGTTTCAGTCTCCTTATCTCCCCAGTTTCCGTCCGCTTCAGGCTCCATTAAAACAATGTACAGCCCGGTTTCGTCAGCCTGCTCCTTCCAGCCGCTCTCCTCCAAAAACTCATAAGGATCCCAGTTACCGGGTATCATTAAAAATACGGTCGGCTGATTGTAAACACTGTTTTCCGGAATATAAAATTTCGCTTTTCTCACAGTCCCTTCGCCCACCATGCAGTCAAAATCATAATATCCATAAAGGACCTGGCGGTAATAATGATCCCGGTCCAGCGTGAGGCTGTCAGCCTCTGGCATTGCTTTTGCAATTACTTTTGTCTTCATCATTGTTCCACTCCTGTTAACCTTTCCTGTAATTTGCAGAAAATGCAGTGAATCCACATCTAAAAACCGGCTGTTTATTATAAGAGAAAATAATAAATTATGCCCGTTTTTATCACGTCCAGAATCTGCTATATATACATTTTACTCAGTATTTTACTGAATTGACAAGCAGATTCCTTTCATATATAATTTAAGAAAAATTCATATATAGGAGGGACCATGGATATCAGAATATACGAATATTTGCTGGCGGTCGCAGAAGAGGGAAGCCTTTCCCGTGCCGCATCGAAACTGGGCGTTTCCCAATCCGCCCTGAGCCATTTTCTGGCAAATTTTGAAAACCAGCTGGGCAGCCCTCTGTTTGACCGCAGTACCAGATACCTGTCTCCCACCAACGTGGGAACCATCTATATTAACGCTGCCAAGAACATCGTGCGCACCAAAAAGCAGACCTACCACGCCATCGAAATGCTCCAGAACCAATATACCGATGAGCTGATTTTAGGCGCCACCCCCCATTTAGGTTCAGAAATCTATGCCTATCTCTATAAGGAGTTTTCCCCTCTCTACCCCCATACCCGGCTGAGCATCAAAGAGGGATATCAAAATTCCCTGAACAAGTCCCTGGAAAATAATGATGTAGACTTTATAATCGGAACCAGCTCTGATTTTTCAAGATCAGACAGCCGTTTTATGCGCTTTGCCAGACAGGAATTATTGCTGGCAGTGTCCGAAACACATCCTTTGGCCGCCAGAGCCGCTTCTCCCCTTACCCCCAAAAGCTCTTCCATCACCTTAAAACAGGTGGAAGACATTCCATTTATCAAATCCGCCCCCAATACCACGGTTTCCAGGATTACAGACGCTTTATTAAACGATGCGGGAATCTCTCCCACCGTAGTTTTTGAATCCTATAATACGGCGCTGATCTGTGAAATGATCCGCCTGAATCTGGGAATCGGCCTGCTGCCATCCACCCATGTATTTAAACACCCTGAGCTCAGGTATTATTCTTTGGAACCCAAAACCTGGATGTACGTAGGACTCTATTACAAAAACAGCCGCCGTCTGTCCGCTCAGGATAAACATCTGATCTATCTCTGTTTCTGTCAGACGGCCAAACACAGGACCCATCCCCATTTTTATCCTGATCCCAGCACAGCAGTCCAGGACATTATCAAACAGTTTTCTGCCCATTAAAGAAAAGGGAGGTTTATAAAATATGGATCTGAAACAATTAGAATATATTGTGGCTATCGCAGAAGAAAAATCATTTTCCAAAGCAGCAAAGAGGCTGTATGTTTCCCAGTCTGCACTAAGCCAGTGCCTGAAGCGGCTGGAGGCTGCGGATCATCTTCCTTTGCTGTTTTACAGGGAAAAGAACGAACTCCTGCTCACCGATGCAGGAAGAATCTATGTCAATGGGGCCAAAACCATATTAAACCTGGCTGCCGAAGCCGACAGGACAGCCAGAACAAGGTGCAGCACCATCCGTCTCTCCATCGCCCCCACAGGAGAATACCTCTTCCTCACCCAAGTTCTGCCAAAATTTAAAGAAATGTATCCGGACATTCATCTAACCACCCGCTATTACCACTCCGATACGGCCAAACAGCAGATCATAGACGGCAAATTGGATCTGGCCGTTGTCATAGACCAGATTCCCGATTATTCACTGTTTCGTTACTTTCCTATCTATGAAGACCAGGTGGTCTGGATCTCTTCTGCCGGCTGCGGACTAAATCCCGCCGCACTGCCGGTCATCATGCCGCCCGAAAAAACCTTTTGGCGCTGCACCTGTGATGATATCTATTATCAAGGGGGAATGAAAGGGGAAATCTATTGTGAAACCACAGACTTGAATATTATATATGAACTCCTTCAAAGGCTGCCCGCCACTTCCTTTCTGCTGGAAAGCGTCTATTTGGAAGATATCCGGGTGAAAAAGCTGGATCTCATGCGGGATTATCCTTACTATATTTCAGCGATCACCTCTCATAACGCCGTCTTGCCGGGGCCGCTTGAGGGTTTAATTAAGATTATATGTGAACATATGAATCCCTTTTTGGTAAAAAGGCGTAAACCGCGGCCTGTATACCGAAGGGCGGATGAATCATAAAGAAGTGTTCCCGTCTGCACAAAAAACTCCCTGCCGATAGGAAGATTCCGCCCATGAGACGGATCATCCTATCGGCAGGGAGTTTTTCAGCCTGCCGTAAAGCTGTTAAATCTAAAGAACATCACTTCATCAATATCTCTTCCAGCCCCCGTTTGGGCACGTAATGCACCTGGTTCTCATCCCGGTAATACTTCACATCCCCGTTCTGTCCTACCGGCACAATCACCACTTCTTCTTTTGGTTTTCCCAAAGCCAGCACCAGATCGATGCTGTAACGTTCTGTATCTATGGCTAAAGCCTCCGCCAGCTGAACGCGCTGCACATTGGCCAGCATACAGCCGCCATAACCCTTTTCCACTGCACCGAGCATAATGGTCTGGGCCGCTATGCCGTCATCCACCGGTTTATTCTTGGCTAAAGACAGATCACAGCAGATCAGGATATACGCGCTGGGCCGTTCTCCCGGTTCCGGTCCGTCCCAGTCAGGAAGGGCCCCTGCCCATCCCAACGTGGAAAACACCGTTTCATTCTCTTCCGGGGTATTGATTATCTTGAATTTTAAAGCCTGGGAATTAGCCGTTGAAGCGGTCAAACGGGCCAGATCCACAAGTTCCTTCAGCTCTTTTTCACTGATCCGCACATCCTCATAGAAACGGCGGTAGGTGCGGCACCGCTTTACTAACTCAGATAACATAAGCCCCTCCTCTATTTCATCTCCGTAAACTTTTTGATATTGCTGGCATTGACATATTTCTGAACCTGGCCGTCTTTTACCACCACCAGGGTAGGCGCCTGCATGATGCCGAATCTACCGGTTAAATCCGGATTTTCCTCTGCATCCACCACCTGATAGTCAACTCCCTTTAAGAATTCCTTGGCGATCTTGCAGTTTGGACAAGTTTTGGTAGTGAATAAAAATGTTCCTACAGGCACATCCTTCTCGTTCCGGACTGCTGCCTCAGCAATCTTCGCAGCCGCTTCCGGCTTCCTTTTCAGTGCGGAACCCGGCACATCATAGGTGGTGCGGTTTTTATATTCCTGGGTCTTTCCTTCGTTCCAGTTCTTAACCGGACGGTAATAGCCGGTAATCCTGCTGTATACTTCCGCCTCTTTTTTACAGATCGGGCAGGTAAAATGCTCGCCTGACAGATATCCATGGTCTTTACAGATGGAATAGGTTGGTGACAGGGTATAATAGGGCAGCTTGTAATTTTCAGCGATGGTATGAACCAATTTCGCAGCCGCCTGCCAGTCAGGAAGTTTCTCACCCAGGAACGCATGGAACACGGTTCCTGAGGTGTATAATGTCTGAAGTTCATCCTGGACATCCAGGGCCTCAAACACATCGGCCGTACAGTCAACCGGCAGATGGGAGCTGTTGGTATAGTAAGGGGTATCCCCATTATGTCCTGCTGTCTTGATTCCCGGATAACGGTCCACGTCATGTTTAGCCAGACGGTAGGTGGTGGACTCCGCAGGGGTTGCCTCCAGGTTGTAGAGGTCGCCGTATTCTTCCTGGTAAACTACGAGACGCTCTCTCATGTGGTTTAATACATCTTTGGTAAATTCCTGTGTTTTCCGGTGGGTTAAGTCTTCACCCAGCCATTTTGCATTCAGGCCCACTTCGTTCATGCCGATCAGGCCGATGGTTGAGAAGTGGTTCTCAAAAGTCCCCAGATAACGTTTGGTATAGGGATACAGGCCGCTGTCCAGCAGTTTTGTGATAACTTCCCTCTTAGCCTTTAAGGAACGGGCGGAAATATCCATCATGCGGTCCAGCCTTGTATAGAAGTCTCTTTCATCTTTTGCCAGGAAAGCAATTCTCGGCATATTGATGGTAACAACTCCCACGGAACCTGTGCTCTCGCCGGAACCGAAGAATCCGCCGGTCTTTTTGCGGAGTTCGCGCAGGTCCAGACGAAGCCTGCAGCACATGCTTCTCACATCGCTTGGCTCCATATCGCTGTTGATATAGTTTGAAAAATAAGGAGTTCCATATTTGGACGTCATCTCGAATAAGAGACGGTTGTTCTCCGTATCGGACCAGTCGAAATCTCTGGTTATGGAATATGTAGGGATCGGATACTGGAAGCCGCGGCCGTTGGCATCGCCTTCGATCATGGTCTCAATAAAGGCCCGGTTGATCATATCCATCTCTTTTTTGCAGTCTTTATATTTAAAATCTGCTTCCTTTCCGCCGATAATCGCAGGAAGCTCTGCCATATCGTCAGGAACGGTCCAGTCCAGGGTGATGTTGGAGAACGGCGCCGTGGGTGAAGCCTGCAAGCAGGCCCTGGAAAAGCTGGGCGTTGAGGTGTGCTTTTGCGA
>JAGZXV010000171.1 GCA_018378255.1 Clostridiaceae bacterium
CGTCACCGTAACATCCGTAGGATCCCAAGTCTGTGTATCCGGAATTGTATACGGGATAACCGGCCGGCCGTATGGGCCCGGATCCTGGGCATTGTATACTGTGATTGTTGTACCGATCGGGCAGTTGTCGAAGATCCATTTGGCATCCTGTGTGAGGAAACGGATACATCCGGCTGAACGGGCCACGCCTAAGTAGTTATAGGTGGATGGCTGGAGTGTCATATTGTTCTGCTTTTCGTAAATAATAGAATGGAGCAGGAAACTCTGTCCGGCGGCCAGTCTGGTTGCGTACTGTGCGTACACACCGCTGTTCATCAGACGCCAGCGGTATTTTTCCGGTGTCTTGAAGGTGCCGAGCGGCGTATCGTCGCCTGTGGAACAGAGGAATGATTTAACCGGGATGATATAGCCGTTGGCTCCGTCTGCGGCATATACGGTCGTTACATTCATCTCTTTGTTGATCTTGATCTGGTAGGAATTCTGTTTGCCGATGATAGGCTCCAGATCCTTAACCAGAACTCCGGCTTCATTAAAATATAATTTGTAGCCGTCAATGTACTGCCATCCGGTTACCGGATAGGAATCCACGAAATAATAACGGTCGCTGCCCACATATCCCCAGCCGGTGAAGTTGGTTCCATCACCGTTGATATAGCGGAGCTGTCCGTCTATGTACTGAACACCGTCATCATGAACGGAATCCAGAACGTGTTCCGTTGTATGAGGCCATTCCACGTTTTTACCGTTAAGAGCCATGCGGAAACCTACAATTTTTTTGCCGGTTCCCATGGTACCGCTGGCTTCGCCGTTTTTGGTCCAGCCGGTAGTGGTTCCATCCGATAAAACGCTGCAGTAGTAGATGTCAAATGAATTGCTCACCGGACCGTCCAGCTTTAACTGAATGGCTTCCATCTGCGTTTCATCAGCGTAAACAGTGGTGTATTGTCCGTTCATCACCCATGGCGTCCAGCCGTACTGGGAGCTGTAAGTGCGGTAAAGGACATTGCCCACCGTGTTGGTTAAAAAGATAGAAATAGAACGGAATCCAAGCCCGTCACCCAATGCGATCTGCTGGTCATTGACAAATGGCGGCGACCATACGCTTCCGGGAATCAGAACAGTTGTCTGAAGCTGTGGAAGGTTAGCTCTTGCAGCTGCCTCGGCCGCTTCCGCAGAAGCCAGTTCGGCGGCCAGTTCATCCGCGGTCTGTCCACCGGTTTCCTGTCCTGCTGTGGTTTCCTGGTTTTGCTGCCCGGAAGATTCCGCAGATGTAGTTCCGGCAGTCTGATCCGCTGTGTTACTCTCTGCAGACCCGGCTTGTGAATTACCGGTCTGCTCAGTTGACTCGTACTTGTCCGGAAGGTTAAATCCCGGGCCATACCCTTCTTCGGCAAATGCTGTCGTCGCAGACATGAAAGCCAGAGTACCGGCCATCATCAGCACCGCTGAAGAACGAAATAGTTTATGCATTGCAATTATCCTCCTGTGTCCTTAAATGATATTTTTGTGCTCCTAATACACAAAGATACATTGTTAATCTAACACATTTAATATGAAAATGCTACTAAATTATGGGGGAAGATTTACATTTTACCACGAATCATGTAAAATGAAAGGCAAAAGAAAATGAAAAGCAAAGAAAATGTAATAATTATTAACAGTTCAGACGGCGGGACAATTGAGAAAGGAAGGATCTGGATATGAACATTGTATATGCGTCCAATGACGGCTATGCCAGACATCTGGCCGTATCCCTGTACTCCATGCTGGAACATAATGCAGACGCAAAAGAGCTTATAGTGTATGTACTGTCTGCCGGAATGTCCCGGGAATACCAGGACAGGCTGAAACAGATTGGGGCGGAGTTTGGCAGGACACTTACCGTCATTGAACTTGGCGATTTAAAAGAGAGGTTCGATTACCAGATCGACACGAGAGGGTTTGATATCAGCGCCATGACCAGGCTGTTCTCAGCCGGAGTGCTGCCGTCTGAGGTGAAAAAGGCCTTATATCTGGACTGCGATACGGTGGTTCTCGGTAGCCTTAAAGGGCTATGGGAGACAGACCTTGCCGGCAATCTGGTGGGAATGGTGATGGAGCCTACCGTTTATACAGAGATCAAAGCGGCCATTGATTTACAGCAGAAAGAGGCGTATTATAATTCAGGCGTGCTTTTGATGGATTTGGATGGATGGCGCAGGGAACAAGTACAGAATCAGTTTATGGAATTTTACAGCAGAAAGAATGGACAGCTGTTTGCCTGCGACCAGGATACCCTTAACGGAGTGCTGAAAGGCAGGATTAAAACCATTCCTCCCAAATATAATTTTTTCACTAATTACCGTTATTTCCGGTATGAGACTCTGGTGCATGCCACAGAAGCTTACCGGGAGGTGGCTAAAGAAGAATTTGAAGAAGCCAGGCGCAGGCCTGCGGTTATTCATTATATGGGCGATGAACGGCCCTGGGTGGCGGGAAACCGGAATTATTACAGGAAATATTATGAGTATTATCTGGAGCGGACCCCGTGGAAGGGCACGCCAAAAGAAACGGGAAAAGAGCTGTATATGCTTTTGTATTTTGCCATGAACCAGGTCACCAGGATCTGTCCGCCTGTGCGGAAATGGATCAGCAAGCGGTTCGGCATGAAAATCATCGATTCCCGCAAGAAAAAATGAGGTGGATGACAGTCCTATGAGTAAAACCAGTTGTGTGATTCTGAATTATAATGACGCGCCTACGGCCCTGAAGCTTGTGGAGCGGATCATTTCCTATTCCTGCCTGGATGATATTATTCTGGTGGACAACCATTCCACCGATGATTCCTGTGAACAGTTAAAGCGGTGGGAAGGCGGCAGGGTGCATTTGCTTTTGGCTGAAAAAAACGGCGGTTACGGAAGCGGCAATAATATAGGAATCCGCTATGCCCTGGAGGAACTGGAATCCGACTATATTGTGATTGCCAATCCCGATGTTGTTTTTTCACAGCAATGCGTGTATGATATGAAGAATACGCTGGAGAACAGGCCAGAATATGCTATGGTATCGGCTATGGTTAAGGGGACGGATGGGAACACCATGTTTTCCTGCTGGAAACTGCTTCCCATGTTTGGAGATCTTCTGGATACGGGGCTTGTGACCAGGCGGCTGTTTAAGCGCTTTTTGGGCTATGGTCCTTCCCATTACCGGAAACGGCCTTTTGTGGAGGCGGACGCGGTGCCGGGATCATTTTTTATGGTCAAAGCGGCGGTGGTGAGGGAATGCGGGCCATTGTTCGATGAAGAGGTGTTTTTATATTATGAAGAAAAGATATTGGGGCAGAAGTTAAAAAAACAGGGAAAAAAGACCCTGCTTCTGACGTCCCAAAGTTATATACATGCCCATTCCGTAACCATAGATAAGACGGTGGGGAGTATTGGGGCAAAACAAAAGATCCTGCATGAGAGCAAGTTATATTATTATAAAAAATATCTGGGAGCCGGGCCGGTGAAGATGGCTGCGGCAAAGGTGTTTTTGGGAATTGTGATGCTGGAAATCCAGTTTTTGACGAGAGTGTGCAGGTTGCGGTGGTAGTATGTTACAGAGCCGCAGAAAGGAAGAACATGTCTGATAAAGTGAAACCGATTTTAGTGACGAGATCCTCGCTGCCTCCTTATGAGGAGTTTGCAGAGATGATAAAACCCATTTGGGAAACCGCCTGGCTGACCAATATGGGGGATTATCACCAGACGCTGGAGGCGAGGTTAAAAGAATATATGGATACGGATAACCTGGTGCTTTTTGTCAACGGGCATATGGCTCTTGAGATGGTCCTGCAGGCCCTTGAACTGACCGGAGAGGTGATTACCACCCCGTTCAGCTTTGCCTCCACCACCCATGCGATTGTGAGAAATGGCCTGACACCGGTGTTCTGTGATATCGATCCGGTGAATTATACCATTGATGCGGATAAGATTGAGGCGCTGATTACGGAGAAAACATCAGCAATTGTGCCGGTTCATGTTTACGGACATATCTGCGATGTGGATAAAATTGAGGCAATTGCCAGAAAATATAACCTGAAGGTGGTCTACGACGCCGCCCATACGTTCGGAGAGACGATAAACGGAGTCAGCGTTGCCAATTTAGGAGACGCCAGCATTTTCAGTTTCCATGCCACCAAGGTGTTCAATACAATTGAGGGCGGAGCCGTTACGTACCGGGAGAAAAGCCTGGAAAACCGGCTGACTTGTTTGAAAAACTTCGGAATTATCGACCAGGAAACTGTGATCCAGGTTGGCGGCAATGCCAAGATGAATGAATTCCAGGCCGCTATGGGGATTTGCAACCTGAATCATTTGGAAGAGGAGATCGAAAAGCGAAGGGTTGTGACAGAACATTATCTGAAACGGCTTTCCGGGGTGAAGGGCCTTGTGATGCCTGAGGACCAGCCGCAGGTAAAGAAAAATTACGCCTATTTTCCGGTTCTGTTTGACGGCTTTTCCAAAACCCGTAATGAGATGTATGAGCTGCTGGCAGGGGAAGAGATTTACGCGCGCAAGTACTTTTACCCGTTAATCAATGATTTTGACTGCTATAAAGGACAGTATTCTTCCGATGATACGCCGGTGGCTAAGAGGGTGGCAGAACAAGTTATGACCCTGCCCTGCTATGCGTCTTTGACTGCGGAAGATGTGGACCGGGTTTGTGACGGAATATTGAGGTATGCGAAATGAATGTGCTTTTAACCAGCGTCGGAAGGCGCAGCTATCTGGTGGAATATTTTAAACAGGCAGTGGGAGAAAATGGAAATGTGGTGGTGGCCAACAGCGCGGTATCCCAGGCATGGGCTGCTGCCGACAAGGCATTTGTATCGCCGGTCATTTATGATAAAAATTACATTCCGTTTTTGCTGAACCTTTGCAGGGAGGAAAAGATCGGGATATTGGTGTCCCTGTTTGATATTGACCTTCCTGTTTTGGCTGCTCACAGAAAAGAGTTTGAGGAAATCGGAACATTTGTGGTGGTATCGGAACCAGAAGTGGTGGAAATCTGCAATGATAAATGGAAAACTTATACATTTCTGCAGGAAAACGGCTTTTTAGCACCCCGCACCTTCCTGGACCCGGATGAGGCCGTAAAGGCGCTTAAAACGGGGGAGATGGGCTGGCCGGTGATGATAAAGCCCAGATGGGGCATGGGGTCTTTGGCCCTGTACCGGGCGGATAACTTTAGGGAATTGGAAGTATTTTATGAAAAAACGAGAAAAAATATAGGAGAAACCTATTTAAAATATGAGGCAGTCCAGGCACCGGAATCCTGTGTGCTCATACAGGAATGTCTGATGGGACAGGAATACGGCATGGATGTGATCAACGATCTGGACGGTCATTATCAGAATGCGGTTCAGAAGAGGAAAGACGCCATGCGTTCCGGTGAGACGGACAGCGCGGAAACGGTGGAAATCCCTGCCTTGAGGGCGATCGGGGAACGGATATCAGGTCTTTTAAAACACCGGGGCAATCTGGATATGGATTTGTTTGAAAAAGATGGGGAATTCTATATACTGGAACTGAATGCCAGATTCGGCGGAGGTTATCCCTTCAGCCATATGGCAGGAGTGAATCTGCCTCAGGCGATCATAAACTGGAGCCGTGGAATGACGGCCGGACGTGATCTTTTGGAGGCGAAAACGGGAATTAAGGGATACAAGGATATCAGATTGGTCTGCTTAAACCAGGCGGACCGGTGATGACATAGGAGACAAAGGCAGATGCAGAGAGTACTTTTGGTGGTTCCTTCTTATAATGAAGAGGCGAACATTGAACGCGTGATTGAGGACCTGAAAAAACATCCTGAACTTGATTATATTGTGGTGAATGACGGCTCTACAGACCATACGGCTGAAATCTGCCGGAAACACGGATACAATCTTTTAGATCTTCCGGTGAATCTGGGGCTGGCCGGCTGCTTTCAGGCAGGAATGAAATATGCCTATCAAAGAGGCTATTCCTATGCGATCCAGTTTGACGGAGACGGCCAGCACCGGCCTGAGTTCATCGGAGAGATGAGAAAGAAGATGGACCAGGGATATGATATCGTCATCGGCTCCCGTTTTGTGGACCAGCCTAAAGATATGAGCGTGCGCATGATCGGAAGCCGTCTGATCAGTATGGCCATCCGGATGACTACAGGAGTTAAGATCACAGACCCTACATCGGGAATGCGGATGTTTAACCGGGATATGATTAAACAGTTTGCACTGAACTTAAATTATGGGCCGGAACCGGATACGATTTCCTACCTGCTGAAACGGGGGGCAAAGGTGGCCGAGGTGCCGGTCAGGATTGACGAGAGGATCGGCGGGGAAAGCTACTTAAAGCCGATGGTGGCGGTACGCTACATGACCCGGATTCTGATTTCAATTCTGATGATCCAGAATTTCAGGCCGGACCGGCGGAAATAAGATCACGGCAGACAGCCCGGCAAAAGGCTGGGAGATGATATGGGACAGAAACTTAATGAGGAAAATTTATGGAATTCTTAGCGCGAAAACTTATGAAAACAGGGGCTGATAAGGACCGGGAGAACATGATCTGGAACATGATCGGCAGTTTCTGTTATGCACTGGCCAGCATGGTTCTTTCCTTCCTTGTGATGCGGATCATGGGCGATGAACAGGGGGGCATTTTTGCATTTGCATTCAGTGTCTTTGGGCAGCAGATGTTTATTGTGGCTTATTTTGGAACGAGGCCGTTTCAGATTACGGACGGTTCCAATGAATATACCATGGGAGATTATCTTTGCCACAGGGTTGTTACCTGTTTGACTGCGCTGGGGGTTGGGGCCCTGTATCTGATGTTCAGCGGTTATACGGCTGAAAAATGCGTAGTGGTATTTTTGATGGTCTGCTATAAGGTGATCGATGGATTTGCGGATGTTTTTGAATCGGAATTCCAGAGGAACGGCAACCTCCATCTGACCGGAAAGTCCAATACATTCCGTACCATCCTTTCTGTTTCCGTGTTTTTGATCTTTTTGACAGCCACAAAAAACCTGGTTGTTTCCTGTATGGCGGCTGTGGCGGCCCAGGTTACAGGGCTTATGATATTTGATGTTTCCATCATACGCAGGCTTACGGGAATCAGCTGGAAACTGGGGCAGGGGAGCTTAAAGGCGCTGTTTGGCAGCACTTTTTTATTGTTCATTTCCACATTTTTAGACTTTTATGTATTTTCTTCGGCAAAATATGCCATAGATGCCCATTTAAATGACGCGGCATCCGGGTATTTTAATATTATATTCATGCCCACCTCTGTGATCAATCTGGTGGCGGGCTTTGTGATCCGGCCATTTCTGACGCCTCTTACGGAGTATTGGAACCGGAGGCATTTTAAAGAATTCAGGAATATGGTGGGGAAAATAGGGCTGGTTATTTTGGGCCTCAGTGTGCTGGCCGTGGGATTAACCTGGCTGATCGGCCGTCCGGTGCTGGGGATTTTGGAGTCCCTTCTGGGAGCGTCCTATGAAGGAAAGCTGGTGCTGCTTCACAGGGAATTTACGGTGATCGTGCTGGGCGGCGCATTTTACGCATTTTCCAACCTTTTGTATTATGCGCTGGTGATCATGAGAAAACAGAGGTTTATTTTCGGTATTTATCTTGCGGCCGCCGCTGCGGCGCTGATCCTGTCGCCTGTATTTGTGACGGAATACGGGATGATGGGGGCTTCGCTCATCTATCTTTTGCTGATGATTTTGATGGCTGTGGGATTTGCATTTTTTGCTTACATTTCATATAAAAAGGGGAAACACAGCGCAGTCTGACAGTCCGGTCAGGTTAGATGTGTTTGAAAATTACAAAACGCTTCGGCATGGACGGATCAAAATGAAGTTACGCAGGGAGAAATGAGAAACTATGAGAAATGAGAAAACGGTGGATGTAATCATCCCCGCCTACAAACCGGATCAGAAATTTGAACAGCTTCTGGCCATGCTGAGGCGGCAGAATTATCCTGTCCATAAAATCATCATCATGAATACGGAAGAGAGGTTTTGGAAGAAGGAATATGAAGCGGACGGCCGTTTGGAAGTCCATCATCTGAAAAAAACGGAGTTTGACCATGGCAGGACCAGGGGACAGGCAGTGAGGTATTCGGAGGCGGATATCATCGTATTCATGACAGACGATTCGGTGCCAAAAGACGAAGAGCTGATCGGGCGTTTAGTTGAAGGCTTTGATCTGGCGGAAAATGTGGCTGAAGTCTACGCAAGACAGCTTCCGGCCAAAGACTGCCGGGTGATCGAACGGTATACCAGATCCTTTAATTATCCGGATGAAAACCAGGTGAAAACCTTAAAGGATCTGGACAAGATGGGAATTAAGACGTATTTTGCCTCCAATGTCTGCTGTGCTTATGACAGGAAAATTTACCTGAAATTAGGCGGTTTTATCACGAAGACCATATTCAATGAGGATATGATTTTTGCGGCGGGAGCGATTAAAGCGGGGTATTCCGTCGTATATGCGGCTAAGGCCAGGGTGGTGCATTCCCATAATTTAAGCGGCCGGGAACAGTTTAAACGGAATTTTGACCTGGCAGTGTCCCAGACGGATCATCCTGAGGTGTTTGACGGAATCAAATCGGAAAGTGAAGGCATCCGTCTGGTGAAGAATACGGCGGCCTGGCTGAAACGGTCGAAAAAAGGGCATTTGATTCCCCTGCTGTTCTGGCAGAGCGGATGCAAATATCTGGGTTACCGTATGGGGAAACGTTATAAAAAGCTTCCGATGTGGGTGGTGCTCAGATGTACCATGAACAAAAGTTACTGGACGAAAGCAGGTGATTGATTATGATGACGCCCATGTTAAGGGTAATGCTGGTGCTGGTGTCATTTGGAACTCTGTTTCTCATGATGCGCAAGATCAGGCAGGCAAAGGTACAGATTGAAGCGGCGATTTACTGGGTGATAGTGGCCTTGATGCTGGTGGTGTTCAGCATTTTCCCAAAATCCGCGGATTTTCTGGCCCATTTGGCGGGAGTGTATTCCACGGCCAATTTTCTCTTCCTTTTTGTCATTTTTCTGCTGATTATCAAGGTGTTTTATATGACGATCCATATCTCGCAGCTGGAGACGAAATTAAAGGATCTGGTGCAGAGGATGGCTTTGGATGAAAAGATGAGGGAAGAGATGGAGGCCGGACCGGATTTGGCTGCCGTTGGGGATGAGAGCATGTTCCGGGGAAACAAGGAAAGCGGTGTGGAGTAGGAAAATATGAAGAATACTAAGAAAATGAAAGCTGGGGCCGTTTATCCGGCCAGTATCATAATCCTGCTTTTGCTGTTCGGATGGCATCTTTTAGATGTAAAAGACGGAGTATTTGAAACCGGGGATTCCTGGCTTATGAGGAATTATCTGATTCTGGCTGTCTGCGTATTTGGCGTGGTGATGGCCGGAGGATACCTTCTTCTGATAAAAAGGGAATGGAAGCTGGAACAGGTGTTTCTGGTTTTCGGCCTTGGATTTGGAATTTTGTACCTGTGTGTGCTGCCTCCTTTGTGTGCTCCGGATGAAAGCAGCCATTATATCAGCGCCTATAAACTCTCCAATCAGATTATGGGTAAAAATCCTACCCATGAGGATGGTCATGTGCTGATCCGGTCCCAGGATCTTTACTTTGAAGATCTGATGGGAGTGGACGGCCGCTACAAAACGGGAGAGAAGGTGGAGCCGGTTATACTGGGGCATCTGCTGGACGAATCGGCTTACCGGGTGATCCATGAAAACGGATTATTCGGTGGCAGGGACAACCCGGGTGCGCTGGACTATGATGGGCGGCCGGTGGAAGGAGGAAAGGGCTGGGAAGGGGAAAGCGCTGCGGTTTCCAACCTGATTCCGGTTAATACAACCCCTCTGGCTTATCTGCCTCAGGCATTGGGAATTACAATGGGGCGGCTGATGGGCATGAACGGTACCGGTCTCATGTTCATGGGCCGGTTATGCAACCTTTTCTTTTATGTGGTTTTGGTCTGGCTGGCCATGAAACGGATGCCTTTTGGCAAAGAGGTGGTGTTTGGAGCGGCAATGCTGCCCATGACACTTCATTTGACCGGATCCATGTCCTACGATGTGATGATCCTGGCGCTGGCATTTTATTTCACCGCCTGCTGTCTGGATCTGTCATACGCCAGGGAACATGTCAGAGTGGTGGATGTTATTGTGATGGCGGCAGTCATGGCGGTGTTGGGGCCGTGTAAAATGGTTTACGCGGTGCTCATGGGCCTTTGCCTTCTGATTCCTGTCCGGAAGTTTGGCGGCTGGGGGAAATGGTTTTTATCGGCGGCCCTGGTGGCCGGAGCCTTTGCCCTGTCCATGCTGTTAGTAAACAGCCGGACCATAGCGGTTTATGCGACGCAGACAGAAAGTTATGTGCCCTGGGCTGAGGAAGCAGGATACAGCCTGACCTACTTGATCCATAATCCGGTAAAGATGATCAGGATATTTTATAATACGGTGTTATATCAGGCAGAGCATTATCATCTGACCATGATAGGGGCTTATCTGGGAAATATCGATGAAGTGTTGAACGTGCCCTATCTTGCGGCGGCCTTTACCCTGTGTCTCATCGCCCTTGCGCTTAGAAAGCCCGGTGAGAACCTGCCTTTTAAAATGGGAGCCAGAGTTTGGATCTGGGCGCTGTGTCTGGGATGCGGGGCGGCGGTATGCTTATCCATGCTGATTGCCTGGACGCCTATGAGCTCGGCGGTGATTGCCTGGGTGCAGGGGAGATATTTCCTGCCGGTGCTGCCAATGCTGCTGTTGGTCTGCCTGCCCCGCCGGGTGGCCCTGGTCCCCGACGAGGAGACCGCCGCCGCCCGCCTGTTGGGGGCGCTGGGGCTGGTGCAGTTCGGCATCCTGATGAATAGTATGCTGGCCATCATCGCACGCTAACCACACACGCCACCGGCGGAGGGGTTTTATGACGTTCTGTTTCTTTTCGGCGCAATACCTGCCCACCCCGGGCGGGGTGGAGCGCTACACCTGGAATCTGGCCCGCCGCTGTGTGGCGGCAGGGCACCGCGCGCTCATTGTGACCAGCGCCCTGCCGGGCCAGCCATCCCGGGAGCGGGACTCCGACGGGTTGGAGATCTTCCGCCTGCCGGCCCTGCCCGTGATGGGCGGTCGCTTCCCCGTGCTGCGCCCCTTTGCCCCCGCCGCCGACCTGTGGGCCCAAAAGATTGATTTTGCGGTGATCCAGACCCGGATGTATACCCAGAGTATCTGGGCTGCCCGGCAGTGCAAACGCCGGGGCATCCCGGCGCTGGTCATCGACCATTCCACCGGCTATATGATGCGAGGCGGGCTGGGCGGCCTCCTGGGCCGCTGGTACGAACACCTGGCCTGCGGCCTGATCCGGCGCTGCGGGTTCCCCTTCTACGGCGTCTCCCGGGATGTCTGCCGCTGGCTGGAAACCTTCGGCATTCAGGCAGCGGGCACCCTGCCCAACGCCGTGGATCCCGCCGAACTGGCCGTCCTGGCCCGGGAGGAACCCCGCACCGACTGGAGGCAGCGGCTGCAGGTGCCCCCCGGCGGCCATCTGATCCTTTTTGTGGGGCGGCTGATCCCCGAGAAGGGTGCTCTCTGCCTGGCCAAGGCTATGGAACGGCTGCCGGGCTGTGTGCTGGCGGTGGCCGGTACCGGCCCCGAGGAGGAAGCGCTGCGGGCCCTGGGCGGCCCGGTGCGGGTATTGGGGGCGCTGCCCCACCGGCAGATCGTGCAACTGCTGGACCAGGCCGACTGCTACTGCCTGCCCACCCGGTACGCCGAAGGATTCCCCACCACGTTGCTGGAAGCCGCAGCCTGCCGCTGCCCCATCCTGTGCACCCACACGGCGGGCACCGGGGAGCTGCTGCCCGATGACAGTTATGCAGCTTTTTTGGAAGACACCGACCCCCATACGCTGGCCGACGCCCTGGGCACCCTATTGAGTGCCCCCGAATCGGCCCGGGACCGCGCGGAGCGGGCGTTTTGCAACCTTTCCGCCCATTTTACATGGCAGGCGGTCTTTGCTACAATGATGAAAACAGCGCAAAGCGCCCAAACCCGGCGCGAAAAGGAGCCAAGATGTCCAAACTACTCATCGTGATCCCCGCGCACAACGAGGAAGAAAACATTGTGCAGGTCGTGGAAAGCCTGACCGGCCAATACCCCGAATATGACTACGTGGTGGTCAACGACGGCAGCCGCGACAAGACCGCCGCCCTCTGCCGGGCCCACGGGTACCGCCTCATCGACCTGCCCATCAACCTGGGGCTGGCGGGGGCTTTCCAGACCGGGCTGCGCTATGCCGCCGACAACGGCTACGACTGCGCCATGCAGATGGACGCCGACGGCCAGCACAAGCCGGAATATATCGGCCCCATGCTGGCGGCCCTGGAGGAAGGCAACGATATCGTCATCGGCAGCCGCTTCCTGACCGTCAAAAAGCCCAAGACGTTGCGGATGCTGGGCAGCTATATCATCAGCTGGTCCATCCGGTTGACCACCGGCCGGGCCATCTGCGACC
>JAGZXV010000172.1 GCA_018378255.1 Clostridiaceae bacterium
TAAAGATGTCATAGGGTCCTGGAACACCATGGCAATCTTCTTTCCGTTGATGCGCCGGCGCATTTCCTTCTTGGACAGCTTTAAAAGGTCTTCCCGGACTTCCTCGCCGCCATTCTGGCTGGTGTAATAAATGGTGCCGCTGTTCACCTTTCCGTTGCCGCTGAGGATTCCCATAATCGCTTTTACCGTAACGGATTTGCCCGAACCGGATTCCCCTACAATCGCCAGGGTTTCCCCTTTATAGAGATCCAGCTTCACGCCTCTGATCGCATTCACCTCGCCTGCAGATGTCTGGAAGGAAATGGACAGATCTCTGATCTCAAGTACTTTGTTCTTTTCCATAATTTCCTCCTCTTACATCTCTTTCATCTTAGGATCAAATGCATCCCGCAGGCCGTCTGCCAGCATGTTAAAGCTCAGCATAATAACCGCCAGCACAATAACCGGTGAAATGATCATATACGGGTGTGTAGTAAATGATTTAAACGCATCACTGATCAAAGATCCCAGCGAAGCCAGCGGCGCCGGCACTCCAAGCCCGATAAATGCCAAAAATGCCTCCGTAAAAATCGCATTGGGGATGGAAAACATGGACATAATGATCAGCTGTCCAAATATATTGGGAAGGATCTCTTTAAAGATCACATAAAAATCTCTGGCGCCGAGAGTTTTAGAAGCCAGAATAAATTCCTGCTCCTTTAACTTTAAAACCTGGGCCCGGGCGATCCTGCTCATACCGATCCAGCCGGTAATGGCTAAGGCCAGGGTAATGGTTGCCAGGCCGGGCTTTAATACCAGCATTAACAGAGTTACGATAACAAGGGTTGGAATACCGTTTAAAATCTCCGCAAAACGCTGCATCCCATTATCCAGCGCCCCGCCGAAATAACCGCTGATCAGACCATAACTCATGCCAAAACACATATCCACAATAACGGCCACCAGGGCTATATACAGAGAAATTCTCGTTCCTGCCCAGACGCGCGTAAAGATATCACGGCCCAGCACATCGCTGCCAAACCAATAATAGGTGTCCGTAAGGCCCAGTTTTTCATAATTGTTGTTTTCCACCGTTCCAGTGGAGGTGTGCATGGTTTCAGAACCGTCAAATATCCCCAGCTTCTCAAGGCCCTTAACGCGCGGCGCCAGGTTCTGTTCCGTAATAATCTGGCCGTCATAAGTGTAACCGGACATATGAGGCCCTATAATAGCCATAAGAATGACCAGTATGATTGCGATCAGGCCCACAATCGCGCCTTTATTCTGGATAAATGTATCCAGCACATCTTTCCAATGAGGCTTTGCCTCATAAACCTTATCAATCTGGATATTCTTATCTTTTGCCAGTTCAAAATCATTGGGAAGAAATTCGTATGTATTTTCTAAATTATTCATGGTCATCCTCCTTTGCCAGTCGGATTCTTGGGTCGATGATACCATACAGAATATCTACAACCAGCATAATACCTATATACATCGCACTGTATATAAATGCAATGGTAATGATAACATTGTAGTCATTGGACTGGATGGCAGTAACTAAAAGGCTTCCGATTCCCGGAATGGAGAAGATCTTTTCCACAACCAGAGAACCTGTCATCAAGCCAACAATCAATGGAGCAAGCACTGTAATAATCGGAATCAAGGCATTTCTCAGGGCATGAACGATAATCAGACGCCCGCTGGAAAGCCCTTTGCTCTCAGCTAACAGCATATAATCGGAACCTAATACATCCAGCATTTCGGTTCTGGTAAAACGCGCAATCGTTGCTACGGTAAACATACATAATGAAATAGTCGGCAGAACGGAAGACTTCACCGCTGCCTCCTGCTGATACAAAAGCGGAAACCATTTTAACTGGAATCCAAGGGTATAAGATAATGCTAATGCAAATACATAAGAAGGAAGGCTGACGCCTAACACGGAAATAACCGTTGTGATCGTATCAAAAATGGTATTGTGCTTTAATGCTGCCACGATACCTAAAATCAAACCGATAATCGTTCCCAGTAACACTGCCTGGCCGCCGATGCGGACAGAAATTGGAAGTCTGGTTGCCAGAAGAGTGGTAATGGAAGTATTCTTGGAAATTGTATAAGACACTCCGAAATCACCGGTAAGCATATTTTTCACATAATTAATAAATCGAATAACGACCGGCTTATCCAGACCATACTTTGCGTTCAGAATTGCCACCTGAGCTTCATTCAGCTTCTCATCGTTAAATGGAGAACCCGGCATAAATTCCAGCATCAGAAACAGGATCAGGAGAATGGCCAGCAATGTCAGAACGGATATTCCAAGTCTCTTTGCTACATATTTTTTCACTGTTTTCACTCCTCTTTCACTTAACTGGCTGAGCAGGAAATCCCTGCTCAGCCAGTTTTTATCATAACAGTTCAGACGGCGGGCCGTCTGAACTGTTTATCAGATCAATAATAGATTAATTCTTAGTAGTGTTCTTGAAGTATCTGTTAATTGCAACAGAATGGTATTCAACATTTTCTACACCGGTTCTCTGCATAACTGCATTACCCTTCTGGTATACAGGACAGATAACAACATCGTCAATAGCGATCTTTTCAGCCTCAATCAATGCATCCCATCTCTTCTCCACATCTGTAGCGAGTTCGCCCTTCTGAGCGGACTGGATGATCGCATCATAATCTGCGTTAGACCAGAAACCATAGTTGTTCGGGCTGTTGGTGATCCACATTCCAAGATAGGTCATTGGATCTGCATAGTCAGGTCCCCAGCGTGTTAAGCCAAGTTCATATTCACCCTGCTGCAATCTCTCAACACGGGTCTTCTTCGGCATCTGCTCCAGCTCAATGGTAAGGCCTGGAAGAGTGGTCTGAATCTCTGCCTGAATGAACTGAGCTACGTTGATAGCTGATTCCGTATCCTCAACTGCCATTGTGTAAGTTAAAGTATCAACACCCAGCTCCTGTTTTGCAAGCTCCCAATACTCTTTTGCTTTTTCTTTGCCTTCGTTATAGAAGTCAGATCCTGCATCCTCACGGTAATCAGTTCCTTTCGGGCTGGTTGCCAAAAGCTTAGGAACATTGAAGTAAGCCGGGATAGAACCGTCTTTTAAAATGTTGTTGCAGACAGCTTCTCTGTCATATGCTAATGAAATTGCTTTTCTTAAATTCAAATTCTCTAAACCTTTTACTGTCTGGTTTGGAGATACATACCATAAATAGCTTCCCATAATGTTCTTGAACTCAGGGTCTGCCTGGAACTGCTCAACCTGCTCACCTGACAGGGTTACAAGGTCAAGATCACCGTTCTGGTATGCCAGCATGGCCTGCTGGGAATCTTTGATAACCTGGTATTTAAGACCTGCTAACTGAACTTTGTCAGCATCATAGTAGTCAGCATTCTTCTCTAATACGATTGTAGTTGCAGCCGGTTCATAACCAACCATCTTAAACGCACCGTTGCCGAGAATGGTCTCAGGTGTGCTTGCAAACTGGTCGCCGCAGCTTGTAAAGAATTCTTCGTTAACCGGATAGAAAGTTGGGAATGCCATCAGGGATTCGAAGAATGGAACAGGTACATCCAATTCCACTTTCAATGTCTTGTCGTCAACTGCTGTCACGCCAAGTTCTTCCAATGGTTTCTCACCAGCAGATATCGCGTCCGCATTCTTAACGCCCGCAATACCGATAATATATGCGTATTCACTTGCTACATTAGGATCTACAGCTCTTCTCCATGCAAATACGAAGTCATTGGCCGTAACAGGAGTTCCGTTCCACCAGTTGGCATCTTTTAACTTAAATGTATAAGTTAAGCCGTCTTCGCTCTTCTCAGCTGTATCCACCATAGCCGGTACCGGATTTCCATCTCCATCAAGTGCATATAATCCATCAGTAATCGCTGCAATCACTTCAAATGAAGTACCATCTGTAGCGATCTGTGGATCCATGGAAGCTACTTCCACATCAATATGTACATTCAATACATTGCTGCCGTCAGCTGCCGGCTCTGCAGACGATTCTCCTGATGCCGCTGTCGTCGCTCCTGCTTCTGTTGATGATCCTGCTGCCGTTGTAGGTGTTGTGCCGGAACCGCCGCCACAAGCAGTCAACGCACCTACCATAGAAACCACAAGACCAAACGCCATGAACTTTTTCAGTGTTTTTCTCATAATCGTTCTCTCCTCTTTTATTCTTTACAACTTTACCCCTTTAATAAAATAAAGTCCAAGTGATGCGTACATGCACTCAGACGCCATTGTCGGTAAAGTTATGTTGCCATTTTATTACTAAAATTAAGTTTTGTCAATATGGGAATTACAAATGTCCGTCACAAAAAGATATTATTGAAATCCTTGATATTACTAAATTAAGTTAGAGTGGGAGAATCTTTTTAAGAAATTTGTGGAGATACGCCGGGAAGGAGGACGCGCCTCCCTGGTCTCCGCTCTGGCACGTCCTCCTTACTGGCTGTTAACTGGCTGAGGTATTTATATCTTTTTCCTCAGCTACAATAAGTGTAATTTTTACTCGTCTGGAATATTCTAAACCCTTTAGTAAATTAAAATTGTGAATAACCTTCATTAATAAATCGTAGTAGCACTGCTTGATTCTTTCCAGTCCCTAAAAAAATCATCGAATGTCATATATCGCTCATTTCTGTCAAGGCAGACAGCCCTAATTGCAACTTGATAACTCTCTTCATTTAATTGCCAATTAGAATATGAACATGGGATAAATTGATTGTTTTGATATCTTTTTTTAACTTCTTCCTCAGAAAAGTAACCAAAAAATTCAAAAATCAATGCCCCAAGGGTAAAAATATTTGTCTGCTCATCAATCACACTATCCTTTATATATTCTTCGGGTGCTTTTAAACGCTTTGTCCCAAACCATTCAGCCCCTTTATCATTAATGACCGGTGCTTTTTTAAATAAATCAATACCACAAATAGCAATTTTATCAGTTGAAAAATCATACATAATACTTCCTTCGTAAAAATCCACAGCAACATATCCTTTTCTATTTACATTCTGCAAAAAGGAGAATAACACATCTATTGCGCTTAACTTTTTACTAACAGACAATTGCCGGAATTTTTCTTTAGGGCTTTTGATAGCAGTATCTTTTTGATATTTTTCAAAATTCCAATGATCAAACAAACACGCACCTTCCGTCCACTCAAAAACTACAACATAGAATTGTTCGTAGTCATAATCCTCAATAATTTTCACTAAATTCGGGTGTTTTAATTCATAATATAAATGAACAGCTCCCTTCAATATTTCAATAGATTCTTTTGGTGATACCTCTGCCTCAATTGTATTTACACCTGCAATTTTACAGAAATACTTTTTATCTGCATTCTCCATACCGAGACCAATACATCCCGAACCAGTTTCATCAACAGCCCAAAAAGCTGTGCCGTATTTCTTTAACCAGGTAAAATCATGCAATTCTTTAAGTCTAAATTCGATAAAATCAAGTTTGTTTACTATCATTTTTCCTCCTGAATTTTGATTTATTGATTTGCGTCGAATAGCAAAGATCAAATCAATCGTCGGTTGTTTTTTCGTGCTTTTTTCTGTATGATACTCATACTCCAAATTCAATGCCTCATAAGAACTTGTGGGCAGCCACTTTTTCAATCGCACCGCCAATCAACAACTCAAAATCACGGCTTTGTTCATTGTAATTTCTGGACAGGACAAAATATGGCAGCACCTTTCCCTCTGGCATTGAAACCGCTTCATGATATCGTTTGGAAAGAACCTTTATATCTTTAGAAGTCGTTTTATCATTGGATTTTTGCCACAGTCCGAATATTGTCCGTTGTTCAATGTATTTCTATATTCACTTCTGGACTTGTCATTATCATTTTCCTCCAAACTCCGATTTTTCAGAAACTCCTTATCCGGTTTAGGCGGATATTCCTGTTTCTTATCCTCTAAATTTTAATACCGAATCTGTCAAAATACTTCATCTATTATTATAATCGGCCGGAGCCGGGGACGGACAGCCCGCTGTGCGGAATGCCCGTTCCCGGCTCCGGCCGGTTCTTGCCCATGGGTTCCAGCGTATCTCCGCCAAACCCTGAATTTTAGTCCTTCCTCCGTTTTTTCTTACTCCCCTTCTGCTTCGGCGAAATCGCCTTAATCGCGATCAGCACCAAAACCCCGGCAATCGCCAGCTGAATGCCGATGCTGATATAAATCCAGTTCTGTGTCACAAAATTGGCCGAGTGGGCGCCAAACCACTGGGTAATGTTGTTTACCGCCTGGTTATTGCCCGCCTGCTTATTGATGGCCGCATAAAAGGTGACCGCCGGATTTAAGAGAAGCAGATAGAGAAATCCGCCGGAATTGGCCTGCTGGGTTACGCTTCCGATGGTGTTGGCGTAACTTGCCATATTCATGCGCGCCATAGCCAGCACAAATGCATTGACCGCATAGGTGCCCGCAGCCACCACGATCAGAATTCCGTAAGAAACCACAGTGGCTAATGTGGAACGTTTAAAGATAGCCGACATGCACACCCCAAGGCTGCCCGCCAGCAGGGCCACCGCCACATAGCAGAGGAAAAGCATCAGAATATCCGACACCATTACCCCGCCGTATACAAACACCAGAGCCAGAACCGGACAACTGGAAAATATCAAAAGAAACATCGTGCTGATGGAGGCACCCAGCTTTCCTATCACAATCTGGGCCGGCGTCATCTTCGTAGTCAGCATCAGATCCAGCGTCTGCCGTTCCCGCTCCCCGCTGATACTTCCGGAAGTGATTGCCGGGACAATGAACATGAGCAGCACAAATTCGATGGACGCCACAAACATATACAGTTCCAGGAACGAAGAGTATTGAATCTCCGCCGTTATTTTCACCTGTTCAATGACAGAATACATATTGAGAAGGGCGACCACCGACAGTATCCCGTTAAATACCAGGATAATGAGCGCCAGGCGGAAGCTCCTCGTACTCACCTTCGTCTCTCTTCGGTATACCGGATTAATTTTCATGAGCCAGCACCACCTTTTCTTCCTCATGATCCGTGATCTGCATAAACAGGGATTCCAGACTGCCCTGCTCCCTGGCAAAGCCGTGAATCAGCACATCCGCATCCACCAGCTGCTGCAAAAGCAAAGCCTCATCGTGCCGGTCCCCTGAAAATCCCACCATAATATCCTGTTCCTTTACTGAAATGGTCTTTACAGAAGGATGGCTCCTTAACACGGCCAGCGCCTGCTGCAGATTGCTGTAAACAGAGATGATAATCGGATTGCTGATATTGATTCTGCTTAGAATCTCTTTCATACTTCCATTTAAAACCATCCTTCCCTGTTCTATGATCCCGATGTCCGTACAAATCTCCGACAATTCGGAAAGCACATGGGAGCTGATTAAAATGGTCTTGCCCTGCTCCCTCAATTCATTGAGTATCTCTTTAAACTCATAGCGTGTT
Organism: Clostridiaceae bacterium; assembly: GCA_018378255.1. Classification (GTDB taxonomy): domain Bacteria; phylum Bacillota; class Clostridia; order Lachnospirales; family Lachnospiraceae; genus CHH4-2. The sequence goes on from JAGZXV010000172.1 coordinate 7,447, forward strand.
CTCGGATCCAGCCCCGAAGTGGGCTCATCCATAATCAGGATGGACGGATCATGAATCAGCGCCCGGGCCAGACAGAGCCTCTGCTTCATTCCTCTGGAAAGGCCGTCCACATAAAAATCCACCTTTTCATCCAGCCCCACCTGCTCCAACAGCGCCATATACCGTTTTCTGGCCTTTAAGCCGTAAATCCCATAGCAGGAAGAGAAGAATTCCATATACTCCATCACCGTCAGGTTATCATATACGCCGAAGAAATCCGGTATATATCCGATCTTTTCCTTTAATTGATCCTGTCTTTTCACAGCGTCAATCCCATCGATCAAAACGGTTCCACTGTCAGGATACAGAAGCCCTGTCATAATCTTTATGGTGGTAGTCTTCCCTGCGCCGTTGGGGCCTACAAATCCATAGAGGGCGCCGTCTTTAATCTCCATGTCCAAACCATCAAGGGCGGGGAATTTTTTATAACTCTTTTTCAGTTCTTTAATTTCAAGCATTATCGTTCCTCCCCTATCACATCAATCATAGGCAGTAAGATATTCCAGCTGTACTCGCTGGTATTGTCATACAGGTATTTCACTGTCAGGGTATTGCTCGGCGACAGGTAAGGAGACAGCTCCGACGCGTTATATTCCATCTTCTTAGGATCCAGAAGATCAAAAATACCTGTATTATAATTATAGAAATACATGTTGCCGGAAAACGGCGTCATATATCCATACTTATCATTGCTCAGGAACAGATCGGAAATCGTGCTGAGCTTAATCCGCTCCACATCGATGTCATTTCCCAATGAATACTCCAGAACAACCGGATCAATTCCATATAAAATGTTGCTCGCAGGGTCATACTGTCCACTCACTATCTTGGGACGCTTCATCAGCACCGACCTGGATACCATCCGGTCCCTGTATGGATTAACGGAAAGAGACGATGTCACAACAGTCAGACCGTCATGCTCATATTCCCCTTCTGCCATCAGGTTTAAGGTATCTTCATTCTTAACGAAGCCCACCACACGGGCATCCGAAATATAGGAGGTCAGAAAGTTATCCAGATAGAAAATGAGAGCGTTGGTTTTCTCCAGGGCATCCAGATAGTACTCATCCTCGATATCCGCCTTTTTATAACGGTTTCCTCCTGATATGGCCTCAGCCACGATGTAGTACTGTCCAACCGGATACCGGATCAGTTCAAGTCCATCCAGTTTTTTCGTCTCTCCCGGCTGCATATCTCCCAGCATAACCATGGTTCCATACATGATGAGGGTGGCATTCTCCACCGGATAATCAAAGGAGTTGGTGACCGATCCGCTGATTTTCCCATCAAACAGCTTCACCTGTCCCTCAAATCCTATGTGATTTACATTGTCTTCACTTTTCTCCAGCTGGAAGTATTTTGGCTCAAATGCGACCACGTTCTGTGCGGAAATCTTAGTCTTTTCCGGACCGTAGTTGATGGCGATATTGTAGTCCTCCGATCCGGTAAACCTGGTTGGAGAAGACATCATCTCATAGTAATAGCTCCGCGTCACAGGGCGGACGGAATAAGACGGATTTAAGCTCAGGGAGTAAGGTTTATTATAAGGCGTCCTGATATTGATATATGTGGATTCGCTTATCATATCCTCAGAAGCGTCTATAAACCTGGCATAATTATAAAATGTATCCTCAAACCTGGTTTTATTGCCCATCAGGTAAATAATTCCGGTAAACAATATGGACAGCACCACAACTCCCATCCGGTAATACTCCCTCAAATCCCTCTGTTTGAGGAATATATAGAGCCCCGGGCCCACCAGCAGGATATAAATGATGATTTCCATCACATAAAGCGGTACTTCCGGAAGTTTATCCACATTTCCGGTGTTAATCATGCCCTTAACCGACCAATACTGGTTGGAATTTCCGCTGTACACAGCCTCAGCCAGACGGTTGATCCGCTCTTCTCCCAGGAGGTTGGTAAATAATTTGTCCACATAAGAAGGATTCTCCCGGCAGAATTCCTCGATGTCAGCGAAATCATAAGCGGCGACTGCAATGATTCCCTTTTCCCGGCTCACCGACGATAACAAAGGCATCTGGTCGTCTGAAAAGACCACATTGCCCCCATGCAGGGAAACATCCACACAGGGAATATTGATATTGGAATCCAGGGGGCCGCTGGTATCAAACTCCAACCCCATATTGACCGACATCACAGTGGGAGCATCGTAGGAATCATCCAATAATTCCGGAGCAAAACGTCCCAGCGTATCATCCACCCGGTTTCCCGTTCCCAGAATCATAATCCCGCCGTTCTTCACCCATTCCATCAAAATGGTGGTCTGCCGCTCCGACAGATCGCGGATTCTGTAACTGCTGATTAAGATCACATCCACCAGATCCAGGCCGATCTCTTCCTCCGGAAATGTCTCCTTAGTCAGATTAAATGTTTTCGTCCTCAGCATGCTGTAACTCACACCGATGCCGTTAAGATAGCTTAATTTCTCCGGGTGGTCCGACAACACGCCGATAAACAGCTCGGAAACATCCAGGCTGACATTCAGCTTCAGACGCTTTTCCACCACTTTCTGTCCATTTTCATCAACCAGGGAAACAAAGAGCTGATCCGCCCTGTTGCCGAGAGGAATGTTGACATGTTCCTTTGAAGAACTTCCGGCATCAATGGTTACAGGATACTCGTACCTGTAAATCTCATAGTCCGATTCCATGGAAAGGATCTGGATTTTGCCCTGAAACGCCTGATCCGCGCTGTTGACAAGATCAATCCAGACCGGCACATATCTTCCGCCCTTCGCCGTATTGTCATAACCATAATTGACCTCCATGGTTATGGCCTCTTCTCCCAATACATAAGCAGCCGCCTGGGACGGCTCCATCCCGGCAGCTGCTTTTTCCGACGCAGAAACCAAAAAGGTCCCGGCCACAGCGAGCAGGGCTGCCAGGCAAAGGGTAACTATCATCCTGTTCTTTTTCTGCTTATTCTTTTGATTGCTCATCTCTGTCTCCATTAAACTATTTCTCATCCGGCATGCCGAAATTTTCTTTGTTAATATCAAAATTCACCTTTAATTTTACCGTAAATACCGTTCCCGAAAGGTCGCTGGATACCGTAATAAGCCCGCCATGCATATCCACAATGTTCTTCGCTATGGCAAGTCCCAGCCCGGTGCCTCCCGTATTGGTAGATCTGGACTGCTCAACTCTGTAAAACTTGTCAAAAATCAGCGGCAGCTCGTCTTTTGGGATCACATAGCCATAGTTGGTTACGGATACGGTCACCACAGTATTGGTGGCATGGACCTTAACCAGAATCCGCTTTCCTTCCGCACCGTATTTAATGGCGTTATTGATCAGATTATCAAAAAGACGGGCAAGAAGGTTGCCGTCCGCAGTTATAATCTTAGCCGGAACATTGCTCTGCAGTTCATAGGCCAGGTTTTTCTCTGTAAAATTGGGGTAAAATTCTTCCAATAACTGGCTCAGAAGTTTTACGATATCCACCGGCGCTGCTTTCATGGAAATCTTTCCATAATTCAGCTTGGTAAAGCCGAACAGGTCTTCAATCAGCTTTTCCAGGCGCTTCGCCTTAGTATATGTGATATTTATGTACTTCTTCTGCATCTCCTGCGGAATCGGTGCATTGCCTGACAGAAGTTCCAGATAGCCTATAATGGATGTAAGCGGTGTCCTGAGATCGTGGGCCACATTGGTAATCAGTTCGTTCTTGGTCCTCTCCGATTCCCTTTCCTTATCCATCAATTCCCTGATGTCTTCCACCATCTTGTTCAAATTGGCGGCCATGGTGGAGAATTCGTCGTCTCCTACGATCTCCACTACTGTGTTCAGATCGCCTTCTGAAATATTCTGAATGGCGGCTGAAATCTTGGAGATATACTTCATGGAACGCTCCTGAAGCAGCAGAAATGTGATGGAAAATACGCCGATTCCCAAAAGTACATATAAAAGAATAATCCAAACATCAGAAGATTTAAAAAGAATGATAACGGAGTTGGTTCGTCCTGATGTTTCCATATAATCGGCCAGCATGGCCAGATTGGTCACTACAAAGATCTCCACCAGGCAGGCGACCACCGCACTATATATAATGTTCATTATTACGCGGGTATGGAAACGCCGGCTCATATCATTATTTTTCAATTTTGTATCCTACCCCCCACACGGTGGTGATAATCTTGCTCTGTCTGCTGTCCTCTTTCATCTTTCCGCGAAGGCGGCGGATATGTACCATAACCGTATTATTGGCTTCATATACCTTCTCATTCCAGACCTTTTCGAAGATCTCGTCAGTACTGAACACCTTGCCCGGATTGGACGCCAGCAAATACAGAATATCGAATTCAATCGGGGTCAGTTTAATCTCTTCGTCATCCACCAGGACTTTGTGGTTATCCTTGTTGATCACCAGACCTTTTATAATAATCTCGTTCTTAGCATTCTCATGGGCGGCGCTGTTGGGATTAAGCTGAGTATATCGTCTCAGCTGGGATTTCACCCTGGCCGTCAGTTCCAGAGGATTAAACGGCTTTACCACATAATCGTCCGCACCGGTTCCAAGTCCTAATATCTTATCTAAATCCGTGGAACGGGCGCTGAGCATGATAATCGGAATGTTATTCGTCTCTCTTATCTTTTTGCACATCTCAAGTCCGTCCATTCCCGGCATCATAATGTCCAGGAGTACCAGATGAATCTCCTCATGTGCTAATATAGACAGCCCCTGCTGGGCGTTCTCTGCTTTAAATACCTTATAACCATCACTAACCAGATAAATTTCAACTAATTCGGCAATCTCTTTCTCGTCATCCACTACCAGAATATTAATCTGTGACATAGCCTTTCCTCCTTTGTCAGCCTGCAGCGCAGACTGGTTGTAGCTTTCTCCACTATAGTGTACCACAAGAATATACGTTTTGCCTTACTTTTTTATTACAAAGAGCTAGGGAATTTCTGTCAAAATATAGAGGATGGGTGTAAATTCTTTTTGGGGGGGATTGGCGGGGGGAACGCTAAGAAACCGGGATCCGGCGGGGCGGCGGGCGTATGTGGGCGGAGGG
>JAGZXV010000173.1 GCA_018378255.1 Clostridiaceae bacterium
GCGAACAGACGCACTTCTTTTTTGCCTTCCGCTTCGTATACGGTCTTCTTCAGCCGTTTACATAAAAATTCCGGGTGCTCCAGCACCACTTCCCCGCCGCATATGCCGCTGGGATATGGATACTCATCATAAATCCACACCTCCATCCCATTTTCTTTAGCCGTCTGCACAGCCAGCTTAACCCGGTCAAAATATTCCCTGGACAGATAGGGGATTTCCATACCCTGCCTGGGATGAATCATGAAACCCGGAATTCCTTTCTGCTTCATCTCTGTTATCTGCCTGACAATCTCTTCCTCTTTCATCTCTCCGTTCCAAAACCAAAATGGCTGCATCCCCAGCTTTAGTTCTTTCCTGTCCACGATCTGCCTCCCTCTGCCCGACATCTGCATTAAACATATTGATTGATATTTTCACAAATAACCTCCCAAGAATCGGGAAAACCGTTCCCACTCTCCGAATCGCTGCTGCTTCCTGCTGCCATCAGGGCCACCGCCAGTAGAAGGCTCCCATTTCCTGGCAGATACAGAGGAAGATCCCGCCTTGTTTTCTGCCGGTTATTACCGTTTTTTACATAATCGTTCTTAGGCGTCTCTTTTAAGAGACAGTCTACCGCCAGATCCGGCTTATGTAGCCTGGCTGCCGTCATGGCCATGACGGCAAAATCCCAGCCCCATAAGGTTTCATACTGCCATTCCCCAATCACTTTTTCCAGCGTCTTTTCCATGGCCCTTTCATCAATGCGCCCGGGCGGCAGCACTCCAAGCATGCCCAGCATAGACGGGTGATCTATATTATACCGTGTAAATGTTTCCGCACAATTTTCATGAGCCATATAAATATCATTTATCTTATTAACATCTCTCATATTTTCATAGATATGGAGCCACTTATGACCCGGCTCCACTCCCAGCCTTTCGGCCCATTCTAACGCAATAAGGAGACCATATCTCCAATACTCCACTTCAAATGCCGGGTTTTTGCTGATTTCGGCTTTATGACATTCCTGAACCGGTATCATTGGCGGGAGAAGATCATACATTTTGTCCTTCTCATCATAAACTGCAAAATCCGCCATAAATTCTGCCGTTTCCTTAACCAGATTCCAATATGTTTGAAGAAACTCGTTTTCCCTGCCGCTGCGGTAAAGCAGTTCCAGCATAAAAATGATGTGGGGCTGCTGCCAGATTAACATCGGAGCAATATCCGATGGGCTGTCCACACAGTCATAGGCAACCATTTTGGGCCACCTGATCCCTTTAAAACCGTTCTTAGCAGCATTTTCCTTTGCCTCTTTCATATGATTCAAATACCACGGCAGACTTCGCTCCAACAATTCCCCATGGTTCCACAACGGCATCCAGGCGCTGTGCCAAAAATGCATTTCCAAATGGGCCTTTCCATACCAGCTGTTACAGGTGAGCCCGGTCTCCTGGGGCGGCATGGATCCGGCACAGTTGACCGCCAGCAGGTACATGGACAATAGAACCCTTCTTTGAAGTTCATCCGCCCTCTGATCCGTCTGGCTGCAGAACTGCACCATACCCCCCTTTTCCCAAAATGTCTTCCAGTATTCTGACGAATTTTTAAAAATCCGCTCACAACTCATGTTTTGTTTTGGCAGCTCTTTAGAAAATGTAACGGTTAGTTCCAATGTATCCTGGCAGGCATAAAGTTTCAGAATGTGGCGGTCAATCTGCCAGGTGTCAAATTCCAGGCTGTTCCCCCGGATCTTGACATAATAGATGTCTCTGTCCAGTTTTCTTTTCAGCGTTATTTCCCCATCCGTCCGGTTCACAAGTTCCGTTGTGTGTTTTTCTTCATGAATCCAGTCGGAAGCCGTAATTCCGCTGGATCCGTATGGAAACGAAATGCACACCGACATCATTTTTTTCCCCAGCAGCCCGCTCTGAATCCTGATACCCAGGGTATCGCTTTCACTGTCGCAGCATACCTCCGTTTTACAGGGATGTTGATCCAGGCGGTAAATACTGGTGATTCTGCCTTCATATAGGTTTAATTCCTGGCTGATGCCGGACAATTCCTCCGGTTCAATCTCCCGGTCCTGGTATAAAATGCCGATTCTTCCCAGGTTCAGCCGGTGGGGATTTCGTCTCAGCCAATGGTATACTTCCTCATTTCCGGCTTTTCTGTCTTTGGGGTATTTCACCACTCTTCCCCGGTAGGGAAATTCCGTCATATCAAGATCTTCCATGGTATACTGATATAAACTGCTGCCGACAGGGGCCGTATGCCATCCCCATTGGGACAATGTGCACAGCGGACAGTCTTCTTTGTACCGGTGATACAGTGACTGAAGGCCGGTGATATCGGCTGTAAATGCAAACTCTCCATTTCCCACAGTGAGGGGAGAAGCAGTATCCGCCATCTTCAATTTGGGGTTATACTGTGTGATTAATTTCCGTCTCTCTATTTTTCTGTTATCTTCCATTTCGAAACATTTCCCTCCATTATTATCGGTAGGTTCATTCTAAGCCTTTTCCCTTGCCGTGTTAAGGGACAAAAACAATGATTTCGGGCCAAAAAGGCTCATTCTATTTTCTCCTGCCCAATCAGGTGCTAAAATACAGTCATCATCAAACATCAATACAAAAACAGAAAGGATCGTGCCTTCGTAACGCAATATTTGCGCAAAAACGCTCCGGCACGAAGGATTGATATGAAAAATAATGTACTAGTCTTTTTTACTGATCAGCAGCGCTATGATTCTACCGGCATGGGACATAATCCCTGCGGCTTAACCCCTAATTTTGACCGCATGTCCATGAACGGCACCTTTGCCGAATATGCATTCAGCCCCCAGCCCGTCTGCGGACCGGCACGGGCCGTTTTGCAAACCGGAAAGTATGCCACCACAACCGGGAATTACCGGAACAGCATCCCCCTGTCAAAGGATCACAAGACAATGGCCGACTACTTCAATGAAGCGGGATATTCTACAGGATATATCGGAAAATGGCATCTGGCCGAGGGTAAGAATGCGGTGCCTAAAGACTGCCGCGGCGGCTACCAATGGTGGCTGGGCGCCAATTCGCTGGAGCACACTTCCACCTCTTATCACACCCTGGTCTATGATAATGAGGATCAGCCGGTTAAACTGCCCGGATACCGGGTGGACGCCCTGGCAGATGCTGCCATCCGGTTTCTCAACGACAGAAAGGGGGAAGAGAAACCCTTCTTTTTATTCCTCTCCTTTTTAGAGCCTCATTTTCAAAACTGTTTTGACGATTTCCCTGCCCCGGACATCTACAAACATATGCCGGCCGGATATATGCCGCCGGATTTAGGGGCTCTGGGCGGAACTTCCTGGGAACATTTGGGGGGATATTACGGAATGGTGAAACGGCTGGACGAAGCCCTTGGGCGGATTCGAGACGCTTTAAAAAGCCTTGGAATGGATGAAAATACGATCCTGGTCTATTCTACAGACCATGGATGCCACTTTAAAACCAGAAATAAAGAGTACAAACGCTCCTGCCACGAAAGCTCTGTCCGTATTCCCCTGTCCTTCTATGGCGGACCATTTACCGGAGGGGGCAGGCTGAGGGAAAAGGTGAGCTTAGTCGATGTTGCCCCCACCTTATTGGATGCCTGTGGCTTAAATGTTCCCGGCGACATGCAGGGCCGTTCCATCATGCCCTACGTTCTTCATGAAAAGCGGGAACCTTCCGGCAGAGACATTTTCATTCAGATAAGTGAAAGCCAGGTGGGTAGAGCTATCCGCACAGACCGCTGGAAATACTCCGTAGAGGCACTGGGAAAAGATCCGATTCTGGATTCCGGCAGCGGGGAATATACGGAAACATTTTTATATGATCTGGAACACGATCCCTATGAACTGCATAATCTCATAAACTCCAAAGCCCATGAGCCAGTATGCAGAATTTTAGCTGAAAAACTGAAAAAAATGATGGCGGAGGCCGGAGAGAATATTCCGGTCATTCACAGTTCAGAGAAAAAAGATATGGGCCAACGGAAACTATTCGACGGGGAAGAAGATTTATAACGCAAAAAAAAGCCCCGTCCCAGCAGTTCACAGCCTGCCAAAACAGAACTTTCAAGTGCGCCTTCAGGGACTCGAACCCTGGACAAATAGATTAAGAGTCTACTGCTCTACCAACTGAGCTAAAGGCGCATGTACATTTCTTTATACGACACTTTTATGATTATAAGAGGAATGAGGAAAAATGTCAAGTTTTTTATGAATTTTTCTGCGCCTTGACATTTTTTCTCCCCAGAGTGTGTTTGAAAATTGCTTTCTGCCAGATGTGCGTCACAATTTGTGGGAGATTTGTCCAGCTATTTACCCTTCCGCCAACTCATCACTTATTAAATCTTCCTGTTCTTCATCATTATCAGCATTGTCTTATATCCCTACAGGCGGCGGTCCCCGTTTTCCCTTACAAATAAAACAAAAGAAAAGCACCGACCCCACAGCTCTCAGTCTGCAAAATCAGTACTTTTTAGTGCGCCTTCGGGGGCTCGAACCCCGGACAAATAGATTAAGAGTCTACTGCTCTACCAACTGAGCTAAAGGCGCTTATACATATATCATTTATGTGAAACGAAAATAATTATAGTCCAATGCCAAAGAAAAATCAACCCTTTTTTTCTTTTTTTACAATCTTTTACATATTTCGCGCCCGAAACGTCACTATTCACCGCATTTTCCTGGCCGAATCCATGAATTTAACCAATAAAAAAAGTTATCCTCCGGGCTGCGCAGCCGATTTTCCGGTTCTACCAGAAAGACGGCGGCCAGCAGATCGGCGGATCAGATAGATTTTTTCATAAATCTGTCTGACCCGCCGTTTCATAACCATAACCCGCTTACTTTTCTCTCTTCCGTTTCCCCGCATTCAAAGCTTTTTCCGCTTCATCAAATGACTTTTTAAGCTTCAGCACCTGACGGTTTAATTCTATCTTATCCACGGTCGCCTGCGAAAGCTTTTTTGTAAGGTTATCCCGCATTGCCATAGCATCACCACAATATCAGCTTTCTATTATTATATGCCGGACACCTCTCTGGCTGCCACTAATTTGCAGATCGGTTTGCCTTCCGAAGCAAATTTTGTCTCATATTCTGTCATCACATTGCCTTCTGCCATATCGCTGTGATGAAGATCCTTTGTACAGGCAAGAATCTTCCAGCCCGCCTGTGGAACTGATTCCAGGGAATAGTCAAACAGGCCGGTATTATCCGTCTTAAATTCAACCAGACCGTCCCGTTTCAGAATCTGGTCATATACCTTCATAAACTCCGGAGATGTAAGACGGCGTTTTGCATGGCGGTCTTTCGGCCACGGATCGGAAAAATTCAGATAAATTTTGGACACCTCACCCGGATCAAAATACTCTGCCAGTTCCTTAGCGTCCACACACATAAAATACAAATTGCCCAATTCCAGCTCCGCCCTCTTTTGAAGCCCCCGAAGCAGTACGCTGGAATACCGCTCAATTCCTATATAGTTAATATCCGGATTCATCCGGGCCAGTTCCATGATGAACTTGCCCTTTCCCATGCCGACTTCAATCTCGATGGGATTCTTGTTGCCGAATACCTCTTCCCAATGCCCTTTTTTCTCTTCCGGATTGTGAACCACATATGGGCTCTTCTCTATTTCCTCTTCAGCGCCTGGAATATGGCGTAATCTCATAATAATTCCTCCAACTGTAATAATCTTCTAAAATACCTTTGTCCATACATGTTCACATTCTATCATTGCACCGCTCCCATTGCAAGTTTTAATCGCATATTACTGATCGCTGCCCCTCAGCGGAGAACCCTGAAAACGCCGGACCGCCCCAGGGAAACCAGCCCTTTGCCATTTGTGCTCATGGTTTCGGCCAGAGGCGGCGATCCGTAACGGTAGTATTTACATTTATCTTACAAAGTTAAAATTTTACGTGCAGAAACGACAAATATCGAGTATAATCATGTTAGGCTAGACAGCAATTGTGCAAAGGAGGATATCTATGGCTAATGTAGATACAAGCAACAGTTGGGAAAAAATCCAAAAAGGAGTAAAAGAGACGGAGCGCCTCATTGGACAGAAACAGTATAATCTCGCTATGGTAAAAGCCCGTCAAACTCTTGAATACATGGTTCGGTGCCTTGGAGAAAAGGCATGTATCGTTGATGGCGATTTAAGCAGCACAATCGACGAATTATATCTCGGAAAGTGGATCACTAAAACAACTTCCGAGCATTATCATAAAATCCGCATATTGGGCAATAAAGCGATTCACGAAGGCAGCGACAACGCTTATGACGCAAACCAGGCGTATCATCTGCTTTCCCAGGAAGTTTATACATTTTCCAATGACTACCGCACCAAACGCAGGCCCACAGGCAGCGGCAGCGGTTCCAGATCATCTAAAAGCAGAAGAAGGCCGGCACAAAAGGGCGGCCCATCCATAAATCAGCAGACTATTTTAAAGATTGTTATTTTAATACTCTGTATCGCATTTATCGCAGCTGTTGTTAAGTTCATTAAACCGGGAAAAAGCGATGAGAAGGAAACGTCCACAGAGCCCACGACCACGGTTCAGCAGGTAGAAACCACCCCGCCTGAGACGGAAAGCGTTCCGGTTGAAACTCTGGCAAAGGAAATCTATAAAACAACGGATACTCTGAACGTGAGAAAAGAACCTTCAACCAGCGCCGAAAAACTGGGGGTTTTGACTGCCGGTACGGAGGTTACTTATAAAGGGGCTCATGACGACGAATGGGCGATCATTGACTATAACGGTACGGAGGCATTTGTTGCCAGTCAGTATTTAACAAAAGAATAGCATTTCGCTTCAAAAAAAAGCGCCGGATAAATATCAGTATAACGATACTTATTCGGCGTTTTTGTCCGCAAAAAGATTGTTAAAAATTTATTTTTATATAAAATCACTATAGCATTTTTCACAAAAAGGAGTATTATGTTTAAGTAGCACTTATATGATGTATAACTTCTTATTATATATGCATCATGAAACGTAACAGTTCAAAACGGCTCATCTTCTTGACCGATTTTTCCGCCGTCCTGAACTATTACCTTGAAACTATAAATTAGGCAAGGAGGGATAACTGTGGATAACGTCATCAACAAATTATCCGAAATCGAGCAGACCGCCGCTTCTATCATGGAGGCCGCTAATGCCCGCAAAAAAGAATTCGCTTCTGAGATGGAAAAGAAAACTGCTGATTTCGATGCCGCCCTGGAAGCTGAAACTGCTAAAAAAGTCACTGATTTAAGAGCTCAGATGGAAACCACCATGCAGTCTAAGCTGGAAAAACAGCGATCTAGTGCCGAAGAACTTTTGAAGCAGATGGAAGAAAGTTACCGTGTTAACCATCGTGCATATGCGAAAGAGCTCTTTCAGGCTATGATTAAGGAGTAGCGTATGGGAAGCCTTTTATCTTACAGCGGCCTTACTACCAAGGTCCGGGCGATGGAAAGCCATTTTATATCCGACGCCCAGTTTCATGAGATGTCGTCGTTGGATTCAGTTACGGATGCTGTTGAGTTTCTGAAGAAACAGCCCGCCTACACGGCTATTTTTTCCGGCCTGGAGGACCAGGAACTGCACCGCGGCACCATTGAAGAACGGCTGGTATTGTCCAAATATCAGGATTTTGCAAAACTTTACCGCTTTTCCAACCTCTCACAACGCAAATTTTTGGATCTTTATTTCATGCATTATGAAGTAGCTATCCTGAAACGATGTCTTAGAAGCGCTCTGGATCACAGAGAAATTGATCTGGATTTGTCTATGTTCCGTGAATTTTTTGAAAAACATTCCAATCTTGATCTTATAAAATTATCCACTTCCCAAGACATGACCGAGCTGATCTCCAATTTAAGCGGAACGCCCTTTTTTGATCTGCTCACCCATATAGAAAATACAGATTCACCCACACTTTTTGATTATGAAATGCAGCTGGACCTTTTCTATTTTAAAACCATTTGGAGGATTAAGAATAAGTATCTGTCCAAATCGGAACAGGCTATTCTTTCCAAGTGTTTCGGTGCAAAACTGGATCTGTTAAACCTCCAGTGGATTTACCGGTCCAAGAAGTATTATAAACTGGCTCCGGCCGATATCTATGCCCTTCTGATACCCATATATCACCGCCTGAAAAAGGCTGACATCATCAGACTGGCCGAGGCCGATACCATAGAAGAGTTTTATTCTCTCCTCAAAAATACTTACTATGGGAATTTAAGCATTTCGAACTTTTCCGAATATCCGAACCTGGAAGAACTGTATGCAAAGGTTTTAGACCGGATTCACTCTCTGACCCGTCAGCAAAATCCGTACTCCATCGCTTCTTTAAACACTTATCTCTACTTTAAAGAGCAGGAAATCAACAAAATTATAACGATTATCGAGGGGATACGTTATGGCCTGGAACCGGCGGAAATCTATTCGCTGGCAGCCAGAAACTAGCAAAGGAGGTTTACACCCGTGATTGAAAAGATGAAATTCCTGAGTATCACCGGGCCCAAGGAAGATATCGACAGAGTTGTCGAGCAATACCTTTCCAAATATGAAATACATTTGGAAAATGCCCTGTCTGAACTCAAAACGGTGAAAGATTTAAGGCCTTATGTGGAGACAAATCCATATAAAAATATAAGCCAGAGGTCTGCCGAACTGTTGGGCTCGTTAAAGGATGCGCCTTCTGTCTCCGATGAGGATATGACATTAGAAGAAGCCGCTGGTTTCATAACCGCTTTAGATGATAAGTTAAATGGCCTGGTGGCTCAAAAAGAGGATCTTCAAAGTCAGATTGCTGCGCTCCAGGACTCCATGAATAAAGTGATTCCGTTTACCGGATTGAATTATGATTTAACATCAATTCTCCATTTCCGTTATATCAAATTCCGGTTTGGACGGATCGCCCATGAATATTATGATAAATTTTACAACTACGTATATGACACCATTGACACCGTACTCTGTAAATGCCTTGAGGACGCTGATTATGTCTGGGCTGTATACTTCGTTCCCGAAACCATTTCAGACCGGGTGGATGCCATCTATGCTTCCATGCATTTTGAGCGTTTTTACCTTCCTGACGAATATGAGGGAACTCCCAGTGAAGCCGCACATGTGCTGGAGGAAAAGATCCATACATTGACCCAGTCCATTGAGGAAATTGACAGCCAGATTTCACAGGCCCTCAACTCCCAGCGGGAAAAACTGGCGGCGGCAGACCAAAAGCTGCAGAAATATGCCAAGAATTTTGATGTCAGAAAAATGGCCGCCTGCACAAAGCAGCGGGAACATACTTTTTATATCTTATGCGGCTGGATGTCGGCCAGGGATGCCAAACAATTCCAGAAAGAGATTTCCGATGATGAAAATACCTTCTGTATTCTGGAAACGGATGATAACAACATCATAAGCAGGCCGCCTACCAAATTGAGGAATCCAAAACTGTTCCGTCCATTTGAGATGTTTATCGGCATGTACGGACTTCCCGCTTATAATGAAATTGACCCGACGATTCTGATCGGCATCACCTACTCCTTCCTCTTCGGCTTCATGTTCGGAGATGTGGGTCAGGGATTGTGCCTGCTTTTAGGCGGTCTGCTGCTATACCGGTTTAAAAAAGCCAGTCTGGCCGCTATCATTTCCTGCTGCGGTTTCTTTTCCACCATCTTCGGATTTCTGTTCGGAAGTGTTTTCGGTTTTGAGACGATTCTGGACGCCGTATGGTTAAGGCCAAAAGAAGCCATGACACAGCTTCCGTTCATCGGAAACCTGAATACGGTCTTTGTGGTGGCCATCGCCCTTGGCATGGGAATCGTGATGATGACTATGGTTTTAAATATTATTAACAGCCTTCATTCCAAAGATAAGGAAAAGGCATATTTTGATACTAACGGCATAGCCGGACTGGTTTTCTACGCCAGCCTCGTTTTAACCGTAGTTCTCTATATGACAGGCAATCCGCTGCCGGCTACCATCATTTTAGTGGTTATGTTCGTAATTCCTCTGATCGTTATTTTCTGCAAAGAGCCGTTAACTGCCTTTGTTGAGAAAAAAGCTGAGATCATGCCTAAGGAAAAGGGCATGTTCTTCGTACAGGGATTTTTCGAATTATTTGAAGTTCTGCTCAGTTATTTTTCAAATACGCTGTCTTTTGTCCGTGTAGGCGCATTTGCAGTCAGCCATGCGGCCATGATGGAAGTCGTTCTGATGTTAGGCGGTGTGGAGGCCGGGAATCCCAACTGGCTTGTGGTTATTTTAGGAAATGTATTCGTTTGCGGTATGGAGGGACTGATCGTCGGCATTCAGGTACTCCGTTTGGAATATTATGAACTGTTCAGCCGTTTCTACAGAGGCACCGGACGGGCATTTAAACCATACGGCAAAAATGTTTCCGCAAAAAATTAATTCCGGCTTTTCAATTGGAACCGGCAAAAATCCTTAATAAAATTTAATCATACGAAAAGGAGTATTTATCATGAGTTTATTAGTTAAAATCACATTAGCTGCTGCATTAATCCTCAGCATCGTAGTTCCATTCGGCGCATTTGCATTTGGCGAAAAGACAAAAGGACGTTATAAAAAAGCATTGGGCATCAATATCTTTTTATTCCTGGCTACCATAGCCGTATCCAGTATTTTCATGTTTTCAGGCGATGCCGTAGCTGCTGAAACTGCTGCTGCCGCAAGCAGCGTTGCCGGATGGGGTTATCTGGCCGCTGCGCTTTCCACCGGTCTGGCTTGTATCGGCGGCGGTATTGCCGTATCTGCTGCCGCATCCGCTGCTCTTGGCGCAATCAGTGAAGACGGTTCCATTCTTGGTAAATCATTGATCTTCGTAGGTCTTGCCGAAGGTGTTTGTCTTTACGGACTGATCATTTCCTTTATGATCTTAGGTAAGCTGTAATCTATGAAGATGTATTTAATCAGCGACAACATCGACACCTATACAGGCATGCGCCTGGCCGGGGTGGAAGGCGCTGTCGTTCATGAACGGGCTCAGTTAAAAGAAGAACTGGATAAAGTCCTGGCCGATAAGGAAATCGGAATTGTATTGCTGACTGAAAAATTTGGCAGAGAATTTCCCGATATCATTGACAATGTCAAGCTGGAGCGGAAACTGCCTCTGATCGTCGAGATACCGGACCGACATGGCACCGGCCGCAAGCCGGACTTTATCACTTCCTATGTTAACGAAGCCATCGGCTTGAAATTATAAGAAAGAAGGTGAACGTCTTGACTACTGAGGAAAAATTAGAGCATTTTCAAAGCTTTTGCGTGGAAGATGCCAGGAACAGAAGTGCAAAGATGTTAGATGAATATATGAGCGCTCTGGAACAGACATTTGCCGAGCACCAGGAAGATGCCAAACGTCATGCCCAGATGCAGCTTCAGTCGGAAACCGAAAAAATAGAGCGGGAAATCAACAAGAAGCTCTCCATTGAGCAGATCAACATCAAGCGCACCCTCGGCCATAAGAATGACGAGCTGAAAGATAAACTGCTGGTGGAAGTAAAAGATATGCTGGAGCGTTTTATGGACACTCCCGACTATCAAAAACTTCTGGAAGCCCAGGTAGCCTATGCCAAAAAGGTGGCCGGGGATGAGGAATTAGTGATCTATATGGATCCTGTGGATGAAGATAAAGTCCGCCGCATCTCCTTTCATCAGAATATGAACATCAAGGTCAGCGAATACTCCTTTATGGGCGGCACAAGAGCTGTAATCCCCTCTAAGAATATTCTAATTGACAACTCCTTCCAGGCAAAGCTGGAAGAAGTGAAACAGAATTTCAAATTCGATTTTGGAGGTAAGATCCATGGCTAAAACTGGGAATATCTACGGCATTAACGGCCCCATTGTCCATATCAAAGGCGATGTTGGGTTCCAGATGCATGAAATGGTTTATGTAGGAAATCAAAACCTGGTGGGCGAAGTGATCGGACTGACCTCCAAAGACACCACCATAGAAGTTTACGAAGAAACCTCAGGCATTAAACCGGGCGAACTGGTGACCGGAAGCGGATCTCCAGTTTCCGTAACACTGGCTCCGGGAATCCTGAATAACATATTTGACGGTATTGAACGTCCCCTCAGCGAAATCGCCCGGACCGGCGGCGCTTATATCAGCCGCGGCGTCTCTGTGGATTCCCTGGACATGGATCATTTATGGGATGCCAAGATCGTTGTAAAGGAAGGCGACCGGCTCTTTCCAGGCGCTATTATAGCAGAAGTGCCCGAAACGCCTGCTATTGTACACAAAGTTATGCTTCCTCCCGATGTGGAAGGATTCGTACTGAAAACCGTTCCCGACGGAAAATATAAAATAAGCGATGTTTTAATCACCATCCAACAGCCTGACGGCACAGAAAAAGAAATCACCATGATCCAGAAATGGCCGATCCGTGTTCCAAGGCCTACCGCCAAAAGATACCCGGCCACCGTTCCGCTGATCACAGGCCAGAGAATCCTTGATACCCTGTTCCCATTGGCCAAAGGCGGTACTGCTGC
>JAGZXV010000174.1 GCA_018378255.1 Clostridiaceae bacterium
CCTGGCGCTGTCTCTGCATGCGCCCAACGACGAGGTGAGAAAAAGCCTGATGCCGGTTGCAAAAAGCTATAAGCTTGATGATGTGCTGGCTGCCTGCCATGAATACTTTTTGGAAACAGGCAGACGGCTGACATTTGAATACAGCCTGGTGAGCGGGGTGAATGATAATCTGGAGGAAGCTAAGGCGCTGGCATGCCTGATAAAGGACCAGCATGGACATGTGAATCTGATTCCCGTCAATCCCATAAAAGAGCGGGATTATGTCCAGTCGGACCAGAAAGCCATCCAGGCGTTTAAAAATTATCTTGAAAAAAACGGAATTAATGTTACTATAAGAAGGGAAATGGGCCGGGATATTAATGGAGCCTGTGGACAGCTTAGAAAAAGTTTTATGGATAAGGAGGGATGAGGATAGATGCAGGCATATGCGTTGACGGATGTGGGAAGAGTCAGAACCATGAATCAGGATTACATTTTTTCCTCATCGGACGGAATCGGCTCATTTGAGAATCTTTTTATTGTGGCAGACGGCATGGGAGGCCATAAGGCGGGAGATTATGCGTCCAGATTTATGGTGGAACAGCTTGTGGAATATATGAAGCAGCAGGAAAACATGGGCATCATTCCGGCTATGGAATCGGGGATTCAAAAGATCAACCGGGAATTATATGAAAAGTCCATGGAGGATGAACGGTTGTCAGGAATGGGAACTACGCTTGTGGCGGCAACGGTGGATCATGACACCCTGTATGTGGCCAATATCGGAGACAGCCGTTTATATGTGATCGGAGAACAGATCAGACAGGTGACCAAAGACCATTCCTATGTGGAGGAGATGGTTTCATTAGGACAGATGGAACGGGGAAGCGAGGACTACCAGGCTAAAAAGAACATAATCACCAGGGCGGTAGGGACAAAGAATACGCTGAATATCGATTTTTTTGAAGTGACTCTGAATCCGGGAGATACGATTCTCCTTTGTTCCGACGGGCTTTCCAACATGGTGGCGGATGAGGAAATCTGCCGCATCGTTACTTCAGGCGGGAGCCTGAGACAGAGAACTGAGGAGCTGGTCAATGAGGCCAATCAACGTGGTGGGAAGGACAATATTGCCGTTATTCTGATAGACCCCCAATTAAGTGAGGTGAGGTCATGTTAAGAACCGGGATATTTTTACAGAACCGCTATGAAATCTTAGATGTGATCG
Organism: Clostridiaceae bacterium; assembly: GCA_018378255.1. Classification (GTDB taxonomy): domain Bacteria; phylum Bacillota; class Clostridia; order Lachnospirales; family Lachnospiraceae; genus CHH4-2. The sequence continues at coordinate 1,208 of JAGZXV010000174.1, forward strand.
GGTCAGGCGGCATGTCCGATGTCTACAAGGCAAAGTGCCATAAACTGAACCGTCTGGTTGCGATTAAGGTATTAAAAGAAGAATTCAGCACGGATGCGAACTTCGTGAGCAAATTCAAGATGGAGGCCCAGGCCGCGGCCGGATTGTCCCATCCCAATATTGTGAATGTATACGATGTTGTGGACGAAGACTACCTTCATTACATCGTGATGGAACTGATAGAGGGAATTACCCTTAAAAAATACATAGTTAAAAAAGGCCATCTGGAAGTAAAAGAGACGATAGGCATTTCCATTCAGGTGGCACAGGGGCTTGCCGCAGCCCATGAACAGAGACTGGTTCACCGGGACATCAAACCGCAGAACATTATCATCAACCGGGACGGCAAGGTAAAAGTAGCTGATTTTGGAATCGCAAGGGCTGTCAGCGCCCAGACCCAGGGAGCGACCGCTATCGGTTCCGTTCATTATATATCACCGGAGCAGGCCAGGGGCAGGCTCAGCGATGCCAGAAGCGATATCTATTCCCTCGGCATTACCATGTATGAGATGGTAACGGGAAGAGTGCCGTTTGAAGGGGATAATACGGTTACTGTGGCGCTGGCACATTTGGAAGAACCGATTACCAGGCCCAGCGTATACAATCCTGATATTCCCCAGTGTTTGGAAAATATTATACTGAAATGTACGGAAAAGAGGCCGGAACGCCGGTATTCTTCCGCAGTAGAGCTGATCGGCGATCTGAGAAAGGCATTGGTATCCCCGGAGCGGGATTTTGTGAAACAGGCGCCCCATCAGGAAATCATGGGACAGACGAGGCCAATTACGTCCGAGGAGATGGAACAGATTAAAGAGGGAAGCCGGAAACAGGCGCCCTATGAACCTGTACCTTATGAACCGGAGCCGATGGTGAGAAAAACACAGAGACCTTCTGGACAGAAAAACAAAAAGGAAGAAGACGATGACATCAATCCAAAGATTGAAAAGCTGATGACTCTCGCCGGAGTTGCGGTTGCTGTTATCATTGTCGTGGTTCTGGTGTTCGTCGTGATGAAGCTGGGGGGGATTTTCAGTCTGGGCTCAGGGAAGACTCCGACTCAGGAAAGCCAGACCGGTGTAACGGCTGAGAGCACCTTAAATGATACGGAAGTGGAGATGCCGGACGTATTTGATCTGCCAGAAGATCTGGCTGAAACAAAGTTAAAAGAGAGCACTCTGATAATGAAAATTGCCGGCTATGAGGATTCGGACACCATAGTCAAGGGCCATGTGATTTCCCAGGAGAACAAGGCAGGAACACCGGTGCCCAAGTATTCAACGGTGAATGTGGTTGTCAGCAATGGCTCCAATAAAATTGATCTGGATGAATTAAAGCTTACGGATCTGAACGGGGAAGCTGCAAAACGGCTTTTGGAGACGAAAAAACTGGTGGTATCCACCGTGGAAGAAAATAACGAAACCATTGAAAAAGGCAAGGTAATCCGCTACGAACCGCAAAGCGTAAAAGAGGGAGAGAATGTCACCCTTTATATCAGTTCCGGACCGGCTGTTACGATGAAAATTGTTCCGAACATAACGGGACAGATGGAAGAAATCGCCATTGGACTGCTGGTAGACGCAGGATTTGTTCCTGGAACGGCGACAACTGAGCCAAGCGATACGGTGGCGCAGGGAATTATTATCCGCCAGGTGGAAACTCCCAACAGCCAGATGCCGGAAGGATCATCGGTTTCCTATGTGGTCAGTTTGGGACCGGCAGAGGACAGCAGGCGTTATATCGCTTCTTTAAACGAAACCTATGATCTGAGCAATCTGATCGGACCAGGTTCAGGAACAACCAGCGTTACGATCATGATCCGTTTAAAACAGGTTGTAAACGGGGAAACTGAATATAAAACGCTGATGCAGCCCCAGACATTGAGCGGCAACATTACGCTTCCTGTAAATTTACCGGTGATTGAAGGCGCTAAAGGAGTGATGGAAGGCGAAGTGGAGATTGTGGAGACCAACACGGATGCTGTGCTGAAATCTTACCCGGTAACGTTTATAGTGATGGATTAATTCAGGATGGAATGTGAATGACAGGAAAAATTATAAAGGGAATTGCCGGATTCTATTATGTACATGATGGGAATAAAACCGTATATGAATGCAAGGCAAAGGGAATTTTCAGGAATAAAAAGATAAAACCTCTGGTGGGGGATAATGTGGAGATCACCATACTTGACGAGGCGGAATGTGAGGGCAATATCGACCGGATTCTGCCCCGGAAAAACAGTCTGGTCCGTCCGGCAGTGGCTAATGTGGATCAGGCCCTGGTTGTGTTCTCCATCCTCCATCCGGAGCCGAATTTAAACCTGCTGGACCGTTTTTTAGTGATGATGAAGTGTGCAGAGGTTCCTGTTTCCATTTTATTTAATAAGGTTGACCTTTCGGATGAAACGATCATAGACAAATATAAAAAGATCTATGAGCCGGCCGGATATGAAGTGTTTTTTACCAGCACATATGAGGAAACCGGAATTGATATGGTCCGGGGCCTGCTGCGGGGGAAAACGACCGTCTTAGCCGGCCCTTCAGGTGTGGGGAAATCCTCTCTCATCAACATGATACAGCCGGAGGCGGGCATGGAAACGGGAACGATCAGCGAGAAGATTCAAAGAGGAAAACACACCACCAGACATTCCCAGCTGTTTTATATTGAAAAAGATACATTCATGATGGATACTCCCGGGTTCAGTTCCATGTTTGTGGAAAATATGGAGGCAGAAGAACTGAAGAACTATTTCCCGGAATTCGGGGAGTTTGAAGATGAATGCAGGTTTCTTGGCTGTGTTCATATTGGTGAAAAAATCTGTGGTGTCAAACAGGCAGTGGAAGACGGCAGGATCAGCCCCAGCCGTTACGAAAATTACCGGTTGATGTACCAGGAATTAAAGGACAGAAGGAGATATTAATATGTTTTGTTTAGCACCATCTATTTTGGCAGCAGATTTTAAGGAGCTGGGTAAACAGGTTCAGACTGTGGATGAGGCAGGGGCCCAGTATATTCATATTGATGTGATGGACGGGGCTTTCGTGCCCAGCATTTCTTTTGGAATGCCTGTGATCGCCAGTTTAAGGAGCTGTACGGAAAAGGTGTTTGATGTTCACATGATGGTAGAGGAACCGGGCCGGTATGTGGATGAGATTAAAAAGGCGGGAGCGGACTTGATTTGTGTCCATGCGGAAGCCTGCGTCCACTTGGACCGTACCGTAAACCAGATTAAGGAAGCTGGATTAAAGGTAGGTGTTGCTTTAAATCCCGCCACTCCCATAAGCGTGTTAGAATACATTCTGCCCCAACTGGACATGGTGCTTCTCATGACCGTGAATCCGGGATTCGGCGGTCAGAAATTTATCCCCTATACTCTTGATAAGATCCGGGACCTTCGTACAAAATGCCGGGAACTGGGGCTTACGACGGATATCCAGGTGGACGGAGGCGTTACGACGGATAATGTCAAAATGCTGATGGAAGCGGGAGCCAATATATTTGTGGCCGGTTCCGCTGTCTTTCAAGGGGATGCGGCTGCCAATACAAAGGCATTTTTAGATCTATTCAAGGAATGTGAGGATAAATGAACGGTTTGATTCTTACCGGCGGAAGCCTTGATCTGGCTTTCGCTGCTTCTCTGTTGGAGAATTACCAATTTGATAAAATGATCGCAGTGGACGGAGGGCTGAAGGCGGTTAAGGAATTGGGATTAATACCCAACGCCATAGTGGGTGATTTTGATACGGCCCCGCCGGAGATTGTGGATGAGTTTAAAAGGATGGCCGGTCCTGTAACCTGGGATATCCACAAACCGGAAAAGGACGAGACGGATACGGAACTGGCTCTGGCCGTGGCGGCCAGACTGGGCTGCACTCAGGTGCTGGTTTTAGGCGCCACCGGCGGCAGGCTGGATCATCTTTTAGCTAACGTGCACCTGCTTTATTACTGTCACGAGCTGGGGATGGAGGGACGGATTGCCGATCCGCAGAACAATCTCTATCTGCTGATGGGAAAAAAGGTATTTACAAGGCAGGCTGTATGGGGCAGATATATATCCTTTATCCCATTTACCGAACAGGTGACAGGCATTACCTTAAAGGGGTTTAAGTATCCGCTCCATAAGAAGGATATAAAAATCGGCAGGGAATCCGGCCTCTGTGTCAGCAATGAACTGACTGAGGAAACGGGAAGTATTGAATTTGACAGCGGCATTCTGATCTGTGTGGAATCAAAAGATTAACTGGTATGGTTAAAAAGTAACAGACTGGATATTTATAGCAATCCACTTGCATGCTATGATAGGGAAAATTGATTTGCAAGGGAGAGCATATGATGATTAATAAAGAGAATGAAAAAGTTTACAAGATTGTGATTACGGCATTGATGGCGGCATTATGTTATGTGGCATTTACCTTTTTGAAGATTCCGATTCCCACATTTGGCGGGGATATGGTGGCTCTGCACATCGGCAACGCATTTTGTGTGCTGGCGGCGCTGCTTTTAGGAGGAGTTTACGGCGGACTGGCCGGGTCTTTGGGAATGACAATAGCGGATATTCTGGATCCGGTTTATATCACCAGCGCGCCTAAAACATTTATCCTCAAATTATGCATCGGTTTGATAGCTGGGTTCATCGCCCATAAAATTGCCCATATTACCGATAACCACGATTCCAAATATGTGCTTAAATGGACGCTGGTTTCATCGATTGCAGCGCTGGGATTCAATGTTATTATGGACCCGATTGTGGGTTATTTTTACAAAAATTACGTATTAGGAGTGGAGTCGTCGGCGGCAAAGATCATGTCAACCTGGGCGGCGGGCGTTACATTTATCAACGCGGTGGCCGGTACTCTGGTTGTGGTATTTGTGTATATGGCGGTAAGGCCGGTGCTTAAAAAATCCGGATTATTCTTCCATATAAGCTGACAGTCTCCGTTCGTGTGGAGTTCATATGAAAGACTATCATCAGAAAAAATTAGCAGTAATCAATGATCTGTCCGGTTATGGCCGCTGTTCTCTAACAGCGGCTATTCCTGTTATATCGGCGATGAAGGTGCAGGCCTGTCCGGTTCCAACCGCAGTCCTTTCCAACCACCTGGCGTTTCCGGCCTGTTATTTTCAGGATTTTACGGAACATATGTCGCCCTATCTGAAGGCGTGGAAACAACTGGATTTATCGTTTGACGGCATTTTAACCGGTTTTTTAGGATCGGAAAGCCAGATTGAAATCGTTTCAGGTATGATTAGGGATTTTAAGGGAAAAACTACAAAAGTAATTATCGATCCCATTATGGGGGATCACGGAAAACCGTACAAAACGTTTGACGGACAGATGTGCGGCAGGATGAAGGAACTGGTGTCCCTGGGGGATGTGGTCACACCAAATTTGACGGAAGCCTGTATTCTCACAGGCATGGAATATAAAAAAGAAGGATGGAAACGGGACGAATTAAAGGACATGGCTTTAAGGATTCTGGAAATTGGTCCTAAAGAAGCCGTAATTACAGGAGTCAGCGAGGGCGGCTTTATAGTGAATATAATCGCGCGGCAGGAGGAAATCCGGTTCCAGAAGATGAAGCGTGTGGGACATGAGCGGCCCGGAACCGGAGATATCTTTTCAGCCATCACAGCAGCCAGCCTTCTGCAGGGAGAGGATCTTTTGACTGCGGCCAGGAAATCAGCCGGTTTTGTAAAGGCATGTATTCTGAAATCGGAAGAATTAAATATTCCGGTAAACGATGGGGTCTGCCTGGAAGAAATGCTCTATCTGCTGGTGAAATAAGGAAAAAGGTCTTTCCTTTGCGTTTAAAATGTAGTATACTCACGTATGATTATACTACATTTTGTAACTGTTCTGAACGGCTCATTTTTTTGACCGAAAAAGCCGGTCAAGAAGCCGTTTTAAACTGTTACTACATTTTTTATATCACAGGAAATCGTATCGCTATGGGTCCGCGGTATAGAATTTAGGAGGAAAATTATGTTAGATTTAAAGTTTGTCAGAGAGAACCCTGAAATTGTAAAGCAGAATATCAGAAACAAGTTTCAAGATAGTAAATTAGAATTAGTCGACGAAGTGATCGCTTTAGACGCCGAAAACAGGGCTGCAAAGTCGGAAGCCGACAGTTTAAGAGCGGACCGCAATAAATTCTCAAAGCAGATCGGGGCTTTGATGGGACAGGGAAAAAAGGCAGAAGCGGAAGAATTAAAGGCTAAGGTAAATGCCGATTCCGCCCGTCTGGCTGAGTTAGAGGCAAAAGAGGCGGATCTGGAAGCCAGGATAAAAAAGATTATGATGACTATACCGAATATCATTGATCCCAGCGTGCCGATTGGAAAAGATGACAGCGAAAACGTGGAAGTGGAGCGTTATGGAGAGCCGGTTGTCCCGGAATTTGAGATCCCTTACCATACGGAGATCATGGAAAGCTTTGAGGGCATTGATTTAGACAGTGCCAGAAAAGTTGCCGGCAACGGATTTTACTATCTGATGGGAGATATTGCAAGACTTCATTCCGCAGTGATCTCTTATGCCAGGGATTTTATGATCGACCGTGGCTTCACATACTGTGTGCCTCCGTTTATGATCAGAAGCGAAGTGGTTACAGGAGTTATGAGCTTTGCTGAGATGGATGCCATGATGTATAAGATTGAAGGTGAGGATTTATATCTGATCGGAACCAGCGAGCATTCCATGATCGGTAAGTTTATCGATACCATCATTCCGGAAGAGAAGCTGCCAAAAACCCTGACAAGCTATTCCCCATGTTTCCGTAAAGAAAAAGGCGCTCACGGACTGGAGGAGCGGGGAGTTTACCGGATCCATCAGTTTGAGAAACAGGAGATGATCGTTGTCTGCAAACCGGAAGACAGCATGATGTGGTACGATAAATTATGGCAGAATACGGTGGACTTGTTCCGCTCGCTGGATATCCCGGTCAGAACATTGGAATGCTGCTCCGGCGATCTTGCCGATTTGAAGGTAAAATCTGTGGATGTGGAAGCATGGTCCCCGAGACAGAAAAAGTATTTTGAAGTGGGAAGCTGCTCCAACTTAGGAGACGCTCAGGCGCGCCGGTTAAAGATCCGTGTCAATGGCGAAAAGGGAAAATATTTTGCCCATACACTCAATAATACGGTTGTTGCACCGCCGAGAATGCTGATCGCATTTTTGGAGAACAATCTGCAGGCGGACGGAAGCGTTAAGATCCCGAAAGCACTTCAGCCGTATATGGGCGGCATGACGGAGATCAGTAAAAAATAAAAAGCATAGGAAACTATGCGGAGGGGAGATAAGATGATTAAATTTAACCATTTCAATTTCAACGTATTGGATTTAGACAAAAGTTTAGCTTTTTACAAAGAAGCCCTGGGCTTAGAGCCTGTGAGAGAGAAAACTGCATCCGATGATTCTTTTAAGCTGGTTTATTTAGGAGATGGAATCACAGAGTTTTCACTGGAATTAACATGGCTGAGAGACAGGAAAGAACCTTATAACCTGGGGGAATGCGAGTTCCACCTGGCATTCCATACCGACGAATACGATGCCCTTTATAAAAAACACAAAGAGATGGGAATCATCTGCTTTGAAAATCCGGCGATGGGTATTTATTTTATCGCGGATCCGGATGGTTACTGGATTGAAATTGTGCCGGAACGGTAATTGGTCCGAACAGGTAAAGATATGGAATTAAAAACGGCGCTGTATTCCCTGAAAGGGAGCACAGCGCCGTTTTTATACTGCAGCCAGAACGTATATTTTTATTCAACAACCGTAAAATCCGCGCTGGGAACTGCCAGCAGGGAATAATTGGTATGGTAGATCACGAATCCCGGAGCTCCTCCCGCCGCCTTTTTCACATTCTTGCGCTGAATATAATCGATTTCCACTTTATCGTTGTTCCTGCCTTTGGAATAATAGGCCGCCAGGGCGCCTGCTTCCTCAAAGACCCGGTCAGGCAGTTCTTTTCCCTCTGCCTTTACGATCACATGAGATCCGGGAATTCCTTTGGCATGGAACCACCAGTCATTGCCGCCGGCCAGTTTAAAGGTCAGCTCTTCGTTCTGATAGTTGTTTTTTCCAACATAAATATGAAAACCGTCGGATGAAATGTAGTGAAACGGCCTGCTTGTGATCTTCTGTTTTTTGGTCCCAGTATAACGGCGGCGGATGTAGCCGTATTCAGTCAGCTCTTCCTTGATCTGTACCAGATCTTCCTCCAAAAGAGCGATATCCAAGGCTGTGCTGATGGATTCTAAGTGCTCAATCTCCCGTTTGGTTTCCAGGGTTAAATCGGAAAGGGCTTCATAAGTCCGTTTCATCTTATTATATTTGTCGAAAAACTTCTGGGAGTTTTCCCGCGCCGTAAGCTGGGGATCCAGAGGGATTTTGATTTCCTCATTGGTATAGTAGTTCAAACACTTCAGCTCTTTTTCACCGCCAGTAAGCTCATATCCATAGGTGTTCAGCAATTCCCCATAAACCTTATATTTTTCCCGCTTGTCCGTATCCTTCAGCTGCTTTAACTGGAGATCGTATTTCTTATAATTGCGTTCCAGGGCTGTCTGCACAATTTTCCTCAGATCAACCGATTTCTGCCGGATTCTGGTGATGGCGTTTTTAGCGGCATAGTAGGTTTCCAGAAGCTGGCTCACCGTTTCAAAGGTACGGGCCCTATAGCCGCCTCCCTCATAGCAGGTGAGGGGTAACGCGGAAAATTCAACAGGTTCGTCCTGCCTGTATATGATGTTTGGTGAGAATTTCCCTGTTTTTACATCCTCCATCATAAAAGAGAATGTGCGATAAAGATGGATCAGTTCCGGTTCGGACAGCTCATTGGCCGACATATCGGGGTTCAGGGATGCCAGATGGCAGAGCTCTTCGCCGATGATGGGGCTGATTCCCGTAAACCGCATGTAGAGGGCTTTTTGAAGAGGGGCAGGGGTGGAATGCAGGGCCATTTTAAATTCCTCCTCACTGGCTGATAAGGGGTCATATTTTTCCGTTGTATGGGGAATAAAATATTCCCGGCCGGGAAGCACCTCCCGAACTGAGCTTACCTGGGCCGAAATGTGTTTGATGCTGTCAATGATCACTCCGTCCTCCCGGCAGAATATGATATTGCTGTGTTTTCCCATCAGTTCCACGATCAGCGTTTTCTTCCGCATGTCCCCCAGTTCATCCAAATGTTCAATTTCCATCTGAATAATCCGCTCCAGGCCCGGCTGGCTTACGCTGGTAATTTTGCCATTTCCAATGTGTTTTCTTAACAGCATACAGAAATTTGGCGCTGTCATAGGGCTCGGTTTATTGCTTTCTGTAAAATAAGCCAGGGGAAGGCTGGCGCTGGCCGACATGAGAAGCCGGTAAGTTTCCCTGTTATTCTTTACCGTAAACAGGAGTTCATCCTTTTCCGGCTGTGCGATTTTCGATATTTTCCCGCCTTCCAGGCGGTCTTTTATTTCCTTTGTCAAATTTGCAATTATAATTCCGTCAAATGCCATAAATTCCCCGTTCCGCCGCTGAAAGCAGCTTAAATTAAGTAGTACGAGTGATCAGTATACCACAAAATCATTTAATTTAAAATAGTGTCCCGGATGAACACATGGACAAATTTGTACTATTTATGCGGAAAGAGGTGGAAAGCAGGCCCTTTTGTGGGCCTAGTATTGTAACGGCACAGCCGCTGTGATAAATATAAAACATAGCTTCTTTTTATGCTGATTTATGAGCGGAAGCGCCCGGAAAACGGTATGGATACCAGCTGATAAAGGGGGGAAACAAGAAGGATTGAAACTTAAAAAATGGGCGCGGAGTGCGGTGAATGCAATTGGGGAAATGTAAAAGAGTGTGAGGAAAAGGAGAAGAAAAATGAAGAAACGAATGGTAAAAACGGCAGTAGTATTGGGGATGGCATTACTGGTGGCAGGATGCGGCGCGCAAAAGGGCGCTGCCGGTGGAAACACAGGTACCGGAGCGGAAAGCAAGGCCGGGGAGACGAAAACAGAGGCAGACAAGACAGCCGGAGGGGAAACGGCTGCTGCAGCAAATGAAGGCCAAAGTGATACATCATGGCCGGAAAAACCGGTTACGTTTGTCGTAGCAGCCAGCGCAGGAGGAGATACGGACATTACAGCCAGACTCGCTGCTAAATATTTGGAAAAGGAGCTGGGGCAGACCATTGTTATTCAGAATATAGGGGATTCCAGCGGTACCGTAGCATCTAAGACAGTAAAGGATTCTGAACCGGACGGCTATACATTTCTGTGTTACCATCCCGGAATCCTTCTGAATACAATTTTTGGACTCACGTCGTATAGTTATGAAGATTTTGAAATTGCGGGCCCCATTGCCAAGGACTACGGTACCTGCTGGGCTGTGAGCGCTGATGCGCCATATGATGATGTCAAAGGCCTGGTGGAGTATTCCAAGGATCATGATGTGACGTTCGCAACCGGCATAGGCGCCCATTCCCATGCTACGGTTTTGGGCATGCAGGCTCTGGCACCTGATTTAAATGTTACCATTGTGGATTCCGGCAGCGCGGCGGAAAAAGTAGCTGCGGTGCTGGGAGGGCAGCTGGATGTATTGTTTGGACAGTATGGCGCCACAAAAGACTATGTGACCAACGGGGATTTTAAAGTTCTGGGGATTTTTGCAGAGGAAAGAAATGAGATGTTCCCGGACGTTCCTACCTTCAAGGAGCAGGGCTATGACCTGAACTTTGAAAAATATTATTTTCTGGCGGCTCCTAAGGGAACGGAGGAAGCCATCATGTCTAAAATGGAAACCGCTCTCAAAAACCTGAGCGAGAATGCAGAATATGCAAAAGAGCTGGAAACTTCCCTGCTGAGCAATCCATTCTATCAGGAAAGGAGTGCATTTACCAGGTTTTTAGGAGAAGAAACAGCATTCTATACCGATCTGGCGGCGTCCTATGAATAAATCCGCCTGGAGGGAACTGCCATGTTAAAAAAATATGAAGACGTTTTGGTGGGAATCGTGCTGGATTTAGGGGCTGCGGTGCTGTTTATCGCATCCTTTGGCATCAAATCCATGGTAAAAATGAGCCCGGGACCTGCGTTTTCCCGCGGCTGGGGGCTGTGCTCCTGTTCCTTTTGGGGCTGGGGATTATAAAAGAAGGGCTTTATGCGTCCAAACTCTGTCAGAAAGAC
>JAGZXV010000175.1 GCA_018378255.1 Clostridiaceae bacterium
CCCCCCCAGCATTTCCATCATCTGTTCGTAGGCACAAAGCTGGCGGCGGGCAGAAGATTTATCCGTTTCATCCGCCTTTGCAAAATGTGTGAACATTCCCTCAATCCTGATTCCCGGAAGGCGGCTGATTGCCGCAACCGCCTCTGCGGATTCTTTGTTCACAGGAAATCCGATCCTGCTCATGCCCGTATCCAGCGCAATGTGTATCCCGGCCCTTTCATTCATGGAAACAGCCAGCTTTGACAGCTTTTCTGCCTTCTCAAGCTGGAATACAGGAGGAAACAGCTTGTATGTTATCAGTTCCTCAAACTGGCTTTCATGTACAGATCCCAATATCAATACCATCTTTGTGATTCCATGACGCCTTAACAGGATTCCCTCTTCCACGGTAGCCACCGCATATCCAGTCACAAAAGGATCAATCGCCTTTGCTACCGGCACGCTTCCATGACCGTATCCATCCGTTTTCACAACTCCGATCATAGCCGTATCCGGGGTTAAATTGGCCCTCATGGATTCCATATTTTTTATAACCGCATCTAAATCAATTTCTGCATAAACCCTGCTGTATGATTTCATATAAACCTCGATTCTACCGTCAAATGGCCTGCAGCCGCTATGTTTTCGTACAGTCTGCGCAGTAAATGTACAGACCTGTCTGAACTGTTATCAAATAACATCACTTTGGCGGATCGCTTCCACCAGATCTCTTGCCAGCAGACTGTGCTGTCCCTTTTCCCTGCAAACCCTGTCACCGGCGCAGCCGTGAAGATACACACCCAGCGCCGCTGCTTCCGATTCTTCCATTCCAAGCCCCAAAAGCCCTGCAATGATGCCTGTCAGCACATCACCGGAACCGGCTTTTGCCATAGCGCTGTTTCCGCTGCTGTTATAATATACCCGTCCGTCTTTCATCCCCACGACAGTGACCGCATCCTTTAACACACAGGTAATTCCATATTTACCGCTGTATTCCGACGCAGTTTCATGCAGGTTTTCACGGATTTCTCCGATGCTCTTTCCCGTCAGCCTGGACATCTCTCCCAAGTGAGGGGTAATGATAATATTCTCAGTAAAATAACCTGTCAGTTCCGGTTTACCAGCCACTGCATTCAGGCCGTCCGCATCCAAAATGATGGGAACATACGCATGGGAGAGAACAAATTCCACCAGACAAGGCACATAATCGTCCTGGCCGATTCCAGGCCCTAACACCGCCAAATCCGCCCATTCCAGCATTTTTTCTGCCTGTTCCTTAAAGTTTCCGGCTCCGCTCAGAGCCGCTTCAGGATCATAGCATTCAATGATGGCTTCCGGAAGCTGCTGCTGAAGAATCCCCCTGTTCGCTTCCACGGTAAAGACTTTAACAAGCCCTGCTCCCATAGCATATGCGGCGGATGCGCTTAAATATGCAGCTCCCGACATTCCCGCACTGCCCGCGATGATGAGCACCTTTCCGAAACTGCCTTTATTGGAATAGGCCGGTCGGATTGGAACCCTTTTTTTGTCCTCCTCCTCATACGTAAATGACTGCGGTGATACCTGTTCCAGGCTCTTTTGGGGAAATCCGATATCATCGATAACCACTCTGCCCGAATACTCTTTTCCCGGATAAAGGCAAGTGCCCAGCTTCTGCCATCCGAATGTCACCGTAACGTCCGCCTTAATCCCAATCCCCATGATCTTCCCGGTATCGGAATGTATGCCGGAAGGGATATCTACGGCCACGGTAAAACGCGGCTTTCGATTGTTTAACAGCTCCAATAATTCCCTGTACTCTCCCCTGATCTCACGGTCCAGCCCCACGCCGAATACTGCGTCCACAAGGACATCGCACCGCCCTGGGATAAAATCTTTAAATTCGGCGATATTGAGCCCCAGTTCCTGTGCAATCTTCAATTGCAGGCCATACTCTGCCGTTCCATGTTCAGGGTTCCCTGCCAAAAGCACCAGCACATCATAACCCTTTAAAAACATCATCCTGGCCGCTGCAATGCCGTCCGCTCCGTTGTTCCCGGTTCCGCAGGCCACCCAGATATGCTCCCTTTTTCCGGAATGCTCCATCACTTCTTTTGCAACCGCCATAGAAGCCCGTTCCATCAGCACCAGGGATGGAATTCCAATCTGTTCGATGGTATAGCGGTCCACCGCTTTCATCTGTTTACCGGTTAACAAATATCTCATACATCCTCCCGTTCCGCAACCGCAAATGCCACAACGTGCATCTGGGTATTGCTAATGGATACATGAATCCTATTGATTCCTGATTCTTCCGCCAGCTCCTTCGCCCCACGGTACAAGTTCACATAGGGCTTTCCTAACTCGTCCCGCAGCACCTCAATATCGATGGGCATAAACCTTCTGAAGCCTGTGCCGAATGATTTAGCCACCGCTTCCTTTACAGCAAAATTGCCAGCAAGCATGGAGGCTTTCCCCTTCGCTTGCCGGCATTCGCTTTCCGTATAGGTACGTTTCAGGAAGGCATCCTTTTCACATGCCTTCTCAACGCGTTCGATTTCAATTAAATCAGTACCTATTCCAAATATCATTATCTCTTATCTTCCTTTGCTTCCTTCTCCTGCTTGTCCTGCATGCTGCAGACTCTGTAAGAAAGTCTCATAAGGCTCTCGGATAAATGCACATTCTCGACCACCACATCTTCCGGAACTACTAAATCGGTATGTGCGAAGTTCCAAATCGCTTTAATTCCAGCCTTAACCAAGCGGTCTGCAATCTCCGGAGCTTTTGTCTTAGGAATGGTAAGGGCTGCGATCTGAACATCATTTTCCACAATAAAGTTTTCCAGATCGTCCACACCACGGATCTCAATGCCTCTGACAACCAGACCGATCAGCCTGGGATTGATATCGAACATGCCTTTAATGATAAATCCCCGCTTTTCAAAATTGGCATAATTGGCGATTGCCTGTCCTAAATTACCGGCGCCGATGATAATTAAATTATGCTGCCTGTCTATTCCAAGGATTTTTCCGATTTCTGTATATAAGTACTTTACATTATAACCATATCCCTGTTGTCCAAAACCTCCGAAATTATTCAGATCCTGTCTGATCTGGGACGCCGTCACTTTCATCCGGACACTTAAATCATTGGAGGAAATCCTCTCAACACCGGCCTCAAGCAATTCTCCCAGATAACGGTAGTATCTCGGAAGTCTTGAAATGACTGCCTTTGATATTTCTTTCTGTTCCACGATGTACCCACCTTCCTTAATTTGATCCACTATCTATGATTATACCTGTGTGTGAAAACAATGTCAAACATTTTGCTCAAATCCCGCTTATATTGTAACTAAATCCGTCCTTTTCAGTTAATTCAGAGGGTCCAAAAAACGAATAACCGGTTCCGCTGCAGTGCTCTTCTCTTAATTTTTACCGGGAAACAGGAAAAACCAGAGTTTTTAAATATTGAAAATTTTCCTTTCCTATATTATACTAATACGAATGGACATTGTACATTCAGGAGGAATTTTATGATTTTATCATGCAGCAACGTTACCAAGTCATTTGGTACCGACGTAATAATCGAACATGTATCTTTTCACATAGAAGAACACGAAAAAGCTGCCATCGTCGGCATTAACGGGGCTGGAAAGTCTACCTTGTTAAAGGTGATTATCGGCGAACTTCCGGCCGACGAAGGTGATGTTGTGGTTTCCCGCGGAAAATCCATCGGCTATCTGGCACAGCATCAGGATCTGAGCAGCCAGCGCACCATATTTGAAGAGCTTTTGGAGGTTAAACGGCCTCTCATTGAGATGGAAGAACGGATCAGAAGCTTAGAGATTGAGATGAAACACGTTTCCGGCCCGGAACTTGACGAGATGCTCTCCGTTTACAGCCGTTTAAACCATGAATTTGAACTGTTAAACGGTTATGCCTACCGAAGTGAAATCACCGGCGTTTTAAAGGGCCTTGGATTTCCGGAAGAAGAATTTTCCAAACAGATCACCACTCTGTCCGGCGGACAGAAAACCCGTGTTTCCCTGGGTAAACTGCTTCTCTCCAAACCGGATATCATCCTTTTGGACGAGCCTACCAACCATCTGGACATGGAATCCATCGCATGGCTGGAGACATACCTTCTTAACTACAGCGGAGCCGTAATCATCGTTGCCCATGACCGCTATTTTCTGGACCGGGTGGTCACAAAGATCGTGGAACTGGACAATGGACACGCCACTGTCTTCCAGGGCAATTACAGCGCTTACAGCGAAAAAAAGGCTATGCTCAGGGATGCGCAGATCAAAGCCTATATGAACCAGCAGCAGGAAATCAAACACCAGGAAGAGGTCATCGCCAAGCTAAAGTCCTTTAACCGGGAAAAATCCATCAAACGGGCGGAAAGCAGAGAAAAGATGCTGTCCAAAATCGAAGTGCTGGAAAAACCTGTGGAAGTCAATGACGAGATGGGCATCCGTTTAGAGCCCAACACCATCAGCGGCAACGATGTGCTGACCATACGGGGACTTAGCAAATCCTTTGATAAACTCTCGCTTTTTAAAGATGTGGATATCGACATTAAACGGGGAGAACGGGTTGCCGTCATCGGCAATAACGGGACGGGAAAAACCACCCTTTTAAAGATCATTAACGACATGCTTCCGGCTGACAGCGGGGAAATTCATCTCGGTTCCAAGGTTCATATCGGCTATTATGACCAGGAACACCAGGTGCTCCATATGGAAAAGACCTTATTTGACGAACTTCAGGACACCTACCCCACCATGACAAACACCCAGGTCCGTAATATATTAGCCGCCTTTTTATTTACAGGAGATGATGTGTTTAAACGGATTAAAGATTTAAGCGGCGGAGAACGTGGCCGCGTTTCCCTGGCAAAACTCATGCTTTCGGAAGCCAATTTCCTGATCCTGGATGAGCCCACCAACCATTTGGACATCACCTCCAAGGAAATCCTGGAAAATGCACTGAACCACTATACGGGAACCGTATTATACGTCTCCCATGACCGGTATTTTGTCAACAAGACCGCCACCCGCATTCTGGAATTATCTCAGGAAACATTTATCAATTATATTGGAAACTATGATTATTATCTGGAGAAAAAAGACCTGCTGAACAGTCTTCATGCCTCGGATACCGGCGTTTCAGGTTCAGCCGCGGCTTCTGTAGGCGAATCCGGTGTGAAGCAGGACTGGAAAGCTCAAAAAGAAGAACAGGCCCGCATCAGAAAACGCCAGAACGATCTGAAAAAAGTTGAGGATCAGATTCACAGCCTGGAAACAAGAGATGGAGAAATTGACGGACTGCTGACGAAGGAAGAAATTTATTCTGACGTTTCTAAGCTTTTAGAATTGAATAACGAAAAGGAATCCATCCATGCGAAACTGGAAGAATTATATGAGATGTGGGAGGAATTGGCGGAATAACGGCTGATTTTCTCCCCAGAAAGAAGGTTAAACCATTGAAATTACGTAGAATTGTGGCAATTGTGGGGATTGTGTTTTTGATTGGATTATACATCTCCACCCTTGTCTTCGCCCTCATGAAAAGTCCCAATGCGCAGAGTCTGCTGACGCTTTCCATCTACTGTACGGTTGCGGTTCCGGTGTTTTTGTATGCGTTTGGATTGGTGACTAAGTATCTGAAAGGGAAAGATTGATGTCGCTGATATGAAACGTATATAACCGGAAAACAGATCACAGAAAAACAGAGCTCAAGATAGAATCCTGATGCTCTGTTTTAATTTGCTTTACTCTATTTTCAAACACACTCCAGGGGGAGGATAACGAATGAATATTATCTATAGATAATATCATCCCGCCCAGGCCCGTTGGATACCATTGTGACCGGCACTCCCAGTTCTTTTTCAATGAATTCAATATATTTTCTGCAGTTTTCCGGCAAATCCTCGTACTTTTTAATTCCACGGATATCACATTTCCAGCCCGGCAGAGTCTCGTAAACCGGTTTCGCCTTTTCCAGCCAAACTGTAGTTGGGAAATCTCTGGTTACTTTACCGTTGATCTCATATCCGACACAGACAGGGAGTTCATCCAGATATCCCAGCACATCCAATACGGTGAGAGCCGCCTCGGTAGTTCCCTGAATACGGCAGCCATAACGGGAAGCCACTGCGTCAAACCATCCCATACGCCTTGGCCGGCCTGTGGTCGCTCCGAATTCTCCGCCGTCTCCGCCGCGCCGTCTCAGCTCATCCGCTTCATCTCCAAAAATTTCGCTTACAAACGCGCCCGCTCCCACTGCACTGGAGTAAGCTTTTACCACTGTGGTGATCTGCTTAATCTCATAGGGCGGTATTCCGGCTCCTATGGCGCCGTAAGCCGCCAGGGTGGAAGAAGAAGTGACCATTGGATAAATTCCATGATCCGGATCCTTTAAAGAGCCTAACTGGCCTTCTAAGAGGATTCTCTTGCCCTCTTTCATCGCCTCATGGAGATAGGCGGACACATCACAAACATAGGGTTCGATCATATCCCGGTATTCCAGTAATGTGGCATATAACTCGTCCGGTTTCAGGGCAGGCTGGTGATATAAATGTTCAAACAGGACATTTTTCAGTTCACAGACCCGTTCCACCTTCTCTTTTAATGTCTCCGGGTCAAATAATTCGCTGACCTGGAAACCGATCTTCGCATATTTATCTGAATAAAATGGCGCAATACCTGACTTCGTAGAACCAAATGACTTACCGGCCAGACGGGCTTCTTCATATGTGTCCAGCAAAACATGGTAAGGCATCAGAATCTGTGCGCGGTCAGACACAAGGATCTTAGGTTTCGGCACGCCTCTCTCTACCAATGAATTAATCTCGTTAATCAAATATGGTATGTTAAGCGCTACTCCATTACCGATAATGCTGGTTGTGTGGTTGTAAAAAACACCTGATGGCAGCAAATGCAGCGCAAATTTACCATAGTTATTGATGATGGTGTGGCCTGCATTGCTTCCCCCCTGGAATCTGATAATAATATCGGATTCTCTGGCAAGCATATCAGTAATCTTACCTTTTCCTTCGTCTCCCCAGTTGGCTCCAACGATCGCTCTAACCATTCATTTGTCCTCCTACAAGATACTAGATTTTAACAACAAAATACAGTATATATGAATAATCCCCTAAAATCAATAAAAAATATTCATAAAATTAAAAAACAAAAAAAGAAAACTTCCGTTCATTCCGGCTCAAATTATGGATGATAAAACAGAAAAAAAGCAAAAACAGGAATCACAACAGCAGGGCTTTCCAAATTAAAGCCTGTTTTTCTGTCGTAATTCCTGTTCGTAGGCGCTTAGTTCAATACCTAAAACTCATTTTATTTATACATTAATCTCTGCCGTCATGCCTAAATCAGACTTGTTAGCTTCTAATATGGGGCGGATCACTTCATTGAGGAATTCATCCACCTGTTCAGGCGCCCGGCCCACATATTTGGACGGATCCATGGTTTTTTTAAGCTCTTCCAGAGATAAACCGAATGCAGAATCTGCTGCGATCAGTTCCAGCAGGTTGTTGTCCAGCCCTTTCTCCTTCACATTTTTCCCGGCTTCCATGGATAAGGTGCGGATTTTCTCATGAAGTTCCTGGCGGTCGCCGCCTGCCTTCACCGCATCCATCATGATATTCTCCGTTGCCATAAATGGAAGTTCGGACATCAGGCGCTTTTCAATCACCTTAGGGTAAACAACCAGGCCGTCTACCACATTCAGATACAGATCCAGAATGCCGTCAATCGCCAGGAACCCTTCCGGAACACTGAGACGTTTGTTGGCGGAATCATCCAGGGTTCTCTCAAACCACTGGGTAGAAGCTACCAGCATAGGGTTCATCACATCCGC
This sequence comes from Clostridiaceae bacterium, assembly GCA_018378255.1. Lineage (GTDB taxonomy): Bacteria > Bacillota > Clostridia > Lachnospirales > Lachnospiraceae > CHH4-2. The sequence continues at coordinate 7,842 of JAGZXV010000175.1, forward strand.
CATCACATAGTTGGACAGGGATGCAATTCTTTCGCTTCTCATTGGATTTCTCTTATATGCCATAGCGGAAGAACCGATCTGGTTCTTCTCAAACGGCTCTTCCACTTCCTTCAAATGCTGAAGCAGACGGATATCATTGGAGAACTTGTGGGCGCTCTGGGCAATTCCCGCCAGCACATTCAGCACCCTGGTATCCACTTTTCTGGAATAAGTCTGTCCCGAAACTGGATAGCAGCTGTCAAAGCCCATCTTCTCCGCTATCAGCTGGTCAGCTTTGCGGCACAACTCATGATTGCCGTCAAAGAGTTCCAGAAAGCTGGCCTGGGTACCGGTTGTTCCCTTTGATCCCAGCAGCTTCATGGTGCCCAGCACATGGTCTAAATCTTCCAGATCCAGATTCAGTTCCTGGAGCCAGAGAGTTGCCCTCTTGCCTACTGTAGTAGGCTGTGCAGGCTGGAAATGCGTAAATGCCAGGGTCGGAAGATTTTTATAACTGTCCGCAAACCCAGCCAGCTCCGCCATCACATTAATCAGTTTTTTACGAACCAGTTTGAGAGCTTCCGTCATAATAATAATATCCGTATTATCTCCGACATAACAGGAGGTGGCGCCTAAATGGATGATTCCTTTGGCTTTGGGGCACTGCTGTCCATATGCATATACATGGGACATTACATCGTGGCGGACCAGTTTTTCACGTTCCTTTGCCACATCATAATTAATATCTTCCGCATGTGCCTTCAATTCTTCAATCTGTTCTTCTGTAATGTTCAGCCCCAGTTCCTTTTCAGTCTCAGCCAGGGCGATCCACAGCTTTCTCCAGGTTTTAAATTTCTTGTCCGGAGAAAAGATATACTGCATCTCCTTACTGGCATATCGTTCCGATAACGGACTTTGGTATTTATCGTACATTCAAAATCTCCTCGTTCTTCTATAAACTATTCTGCAAATTCTCCCCGGATATCTTCCACAGGAGGCGCGATCGGATAATCGCCGCTGAAGCAGGCCGTACAGATCGGCAGACCATCGGCCATCTCCGCCAGCCTTTCCATGCGCAGATAGGATAAGGAATCTGCGTTCAGTATCCGGCGTATTTCTTCAACACTTTTATCATGTGCTATGAGCTGGTCTTCCGAAGGAATATCAGTTCCAAAATAACATGGATGTAAAAATGGAGGCGCACTGATTCTCACATGTACCTCTTTCGCCCCTGCTTCCCGGAGCATGTTGACGATCAGGGCGCTGGTGGTCCCCCGCACAATGGAGTCATCAATCATGATCACCCGTTTTCCAGCCACAGCTTCTTTCAGCACATTCAGTTTCACTTTCACGCTGGAAACCCTGCTGCTCTGTTTGGGTTTAATAAAAGTTCTCCCCACATAGGAGTTCTTTACAAAAGCCGTTCCATAAGGAATTCCGGACTGCATGGAATATCCCAAAGCCGCCGCATTGCCCGATTCCGGAACACCCACAACAAGATCAGCCTCCACAGGCGAATCTATGGCCAGACTGCGCCCTGCGTGAATCCTGGCCCGGTAAACGCTGACTCCGTCAAACACACTGTCCGGTCTTGCGAAATAAATATATTCAAAAATACATCTGGCTTCTTTCTTTTTATCTTTCAAACACATGGATGTATCCGACTTGATCCCGTCCTTTGTGATGGAAACGATCTCCCCCGGAAGCACATCGCGGACAAATTCTGCATCGATGGTATCGAGAGCACAGCTTTCGGATACCAGAATATAAGCATTGTCCTTTTTACCAATGCATAATGGCTTAAAACCATATGGATCCCGGGCTCCGATTAACTTTCTCGGGCTCATGATGACCAGCGCATATGCTCCTTTGATCTTTTTCATCGCATTGGCAACAGCCGTTTCAACATTCTGTGTATTGATGCGCTCACGGGCGATGTGATATGCGATTACCTCCGAATCGATGGTGGTCTGAAAGATTGCCCCCGTATACTCCAGTTCCCGCCTGAGTTCGGGCGCATTTACAAGATTGCCGTTGTGCGCCAAAGCCAGGGTTCCCTTTACATAGTTGAGAACCAGCGGCTGCGCATTTTCACGGGTACTGCTCCCCGCGGTAGAATAACGCACATGTCCGACACCAATGTTGCCGTGAAGTCCTTCCAATATCTCAGGAGTAAATACCTCGTTGCAAAGTCCCATCCCCTTATGAGTGTAAACCTTCCCCTTCGGTCCTTCTGTATCGCTGACTGCGATACCACAGCTTTCCTGTCCTCTGTGCTGGAGGGCAAACAGGCCGTAATAGATCTCCGACGCCACCCCGCTGCCGTCAAAATCATACATGCCGAATACGCCGCACTCCTCATGCACTTCATCCGGATTTATATATTCAACATAGTCGTTCATGAATGCATATGCCTTTCTGTGATTACTGGATGCCTAAACGTCTGAATACTTCCTGATAGGCGTCTTCCACATTGCCAAGATCACGTCTGAAACGGTCTTTATCCAGTTTTTCATGTGTCTCTTTATCCCAAAGTCTGCAGGTGTCCGGAGAAACTTCATCCGCAAGGATGATCTGTCCGTGATATCTGCCGAATTCAATCTTAAAATCAATTAAATCAATGCCAAGGCTTCCAAAGTATTCCTGCATCACTTCATTAACGGTAAATGCATACTTGGAAATGACATCGATCTCTTCCTGGGTTGCCAGTCCTAAAGCCAGCGCATAGTAGTCATTGATGAATGGATCGTGTAAATCATCATTCTTATAGCTGAATTCCAGGGTTGGCTGCAATAATTTAATTCCCTCTTCCATGCCCAGTTTTTTGGCAAAACTTCCGGCGGAAAAGTTTCTGATTATAACTTCAAGAGGAACAATCTCCACTTTCTTAACTGCTGTTTCTCTGTCGTTTAACTCTTCAACTAAATGGGTAGGAACGCCTTTTTCCTCCAATTTTTTGAAGATGTGGTTTGTCATACGGTTGTTAATAGCGCCTTTTCCTACGATCGTTCCTTTTTTCAGTCCGTCAAAAGCCGTAGCATCATCTTTGTATGATACGATTAAAACGTCCGGATCTTCCGTAGTATAAACTTTTTTTGCTTTTCCTTCGTACAGTAACTCTTTCTTTTCCATGAGTAAGCACCTATCCTTTTCTTTTTAATTTATAAGTTATAGATATAAAAGAACACTATTTCAGAAGAAATTATAATACAGCGCAAAGGCAATTGCAATAGCTTCTTTTATTAGATTATTTAATGAGTGTCCGAAAGAAGCGGATCTCTCCCTCCTTAAGCCAAATCAGGATACCATATACGGTTTTCTCTTCGCTGCCATCCGGTTCTCCGGCCGCCTGCTCAATCAATCCCCTTTCCTCCGTTTTTGTAATCTGGAACGGACAAGGTTTATAACGTCCGGCCAGCACTGCTGTTTCCATAATTAAAATGCCGATGCAGCATTTTCTCAAAATTCTCTTCTGGGATGAGGTTATGATCCTTCTTCTCCATGCATGCGTACAGCGGCGTATCCAAATACGTTTTATTACCCCATGCAATCCTCTCCTTATGTAATTTTAATCAGTTGGAATTAAATCAGAATGTTCAGAATTAAAATTGGTAACAGTTCAGGACGGCGGAAAATCGGACGGACATCCGATGCTTCTTGACCGGCTTTTCGGTCAAAAAGATGAATCGTTCTGAACAGTTACTAAAATTGGAAAAATAGAAATTAAAACTGGGACTGACACATATCTCCTGCAGTCCCAGTTTAAGAAGACTTAACGTCCGGTTGTGGATTCATTGGTTGGGCCTGTACCTGTACCGCCTCCAACCATATCATCTACACCATTCTCCACATCATTGATCAGTCCATCGATCACTCCTGTGCTCTCATCAACGGAAGATGAAGATTCTGTTCTTCCTTCTTCTGTAGTCATGGATTCTGTATTTCCTGATGAACTGTTTCCTGATGAACTGCTTTCAGATGATTCCGTTCCTGCCTGTGAGGACTGGTTCGCTGAACCATTATTGCCGTTGCTGCAGGCAGTGAGCGCAAGCATCATAGTAAATACTGCTAAAACTAAATATAATCTGATTTTTTTCATAATCGCATTCTCCTTTCTCTTTCTGTACTTATTATATGTCTGAGGAGAATGTTTTATAGTGGAACATATTGCCATTTAATTTAAAACAGCTATGTACAAATGATTACAAAAATCAGCCAATCACATCCGCCATATCGTAAAGTCCCGGCTCTTTGCCTGCAAGGAATTTTGCCGCTTCAACGGCTCCTTTTGCAAAAATAGCTTTCGAATAAGCGGTGTGGGAAAAAGTAACCACTTCATCCTGACCTGCGAATATGATATCATGTTCGCCTACGATAGAACCGCCGCGGACGGAAGAAATTCCTATTTCCTTTTTATCCCTCTTTACCCGCTCGACAGATCTGTCATACTTATAAGTAAATGAATGATCCATCTCTTCATTAATAGAATC
>JAGZXV010000176.1 GCA_018378255.1 Clostridiaceae bacterium
GGTGGTTCCCAGTACCGGAATCCCCTTCCCCGCCTGGCACCAGGCGGTAGCCCATGTGGAATGGGTATGGGCGATTCCTCCAACCTGGGGAAAATTCCTGTAGATTTCCAAATGGATATCCAGGTCCACGGACGGCAGGAGGCCGTCCAGATGATTGCCGTTCAGGGTCACCACCGACATATCATCTGCTGTAAGCCTGTCGTATTCAATTCCCTTGGGTTTTATGACCGCCAGCCCTTTCTCACGGTCCACCGCGCTGACATTGCCCCATGTATAGATGACAAGGCGTCTGTTTACCAATTCCAGATTCGCGTCATAGACCTCTTTCTTTAACTCTTTTAAATTCATCGTCCCCTCCATTATAAAAATGACTTAAACGGCACATTCGGCTCATCCAATTCAAATGCGTCTTCAAATCCACGGCGGAACATAAACCGTTTCTTATCCTTATCATCCGGATACAGGTAACCGCCTCCCACTTCCCATAAAAATACATGGAATTTGTAATTTAAGCGGTCTTTCCTGTAGTTATAAACCAACTCAATTTCCTTTGGGTCCGCCAGCATATTGGACCAAATGTCATAATGAAACGGGATCAAAACTTTTGCATTCAGGTTTTCTGCGATTCTAAGGCAGTCCACGCTGGTCACTTTATCGGAACAGCCGATGGGGTTTTCACCATAAGATACTAATACCACGTCAATCTCGTGGTCTTTCCCGTGTTTAACATAGTAGTTGGACATATGGGAATCACCGCTGTGGTAAATATTGCCGCCCGGGGTCTTTATGATGAAGTTCACCGCCCTGTCGTCCATATCATCCGGCAGAATGCCCCTGATATCCCCGGCCGGCGGCGCCGTAATGAGAGCTGTCCGGTCAAAAGAATCTACCGCTATAATCTCCATATCCTTTATTTTAATGGAATCTCCCGGCCTCACTTCTTTGATCCGGTCCTCCGGCACTCCCCATTTTCTCCAGATATCACAGCTGAATTTGGGGCCGATAAAAGGCGCGTCCGTATTGTTCACAATGGCTGCCGCCACATATGGATCGATATGATCCCTGTGGAAATGGGTGGACAATACGGCGTCCATCTTGCGGATCGCAAAGGGGTCGATCACCATGGGAACGGCCCGTGTGTTGGGCTGCCACTGCCTGCTTCCCACCATGCGCGCCATCTGGAAATCCTTACCTTGCCCCCATTCGGGCGGCTCCGGGAATTTGGTGGTCTGCTTGCCCGTATCCAGCCAAAGGTCGATGATGATGTTGCAGTCTGCCGGAGTTTTAATCCAGATTCCGGTGCATCCAAGCCACCACATGGCAAATTTGCCTGGCCCGACTTCTGTGGCTTCAATCTGTTCATTCAAAAATGTTCCCCATTCGGGAAATACGTTGTTAATCCAAAACTGTCTGTCTATATCCTTGATATTTACATTATTGATCATTTTTTTCTCTCCATTCCGAAACAGTTCAATGTGGGGCCGGTTCAGATCCCCGTTAATTTTTTAAATGCAGCGCCCTGCGCACCTTAGGCATTCCAAGCAGCCAGGAAAATACAGGAAGCAGCACAGCCAGTATGAAAAATACGGTTCCGATGGAAGGAACTTTCATACAGTTCAAAAATCCCCGCTGGTAAATGATCGCCCTTCTCATGTTGTCCTCGATGATTCCGCCCAATACGTTTGCCAGCACGAAAGGAGCCAGCGGATAATGATTCTTGTCCAAAATATATCCCACAATCATGAAGCCCATCAGGGATACCAAGTCAAACAGGTTGTTGTTCAGGCTGATGACCCCCACCACGCAGAACATGGAAACCAGGGGAAACAGGTACCGTTTCGGTATTTCAATTATTTTCGACATGAACCTGATTGTGGTAATCTGATACAGGAACATAAAAACATTGGCGATGAGCACGATCACGATGATGGATTTAAACAGTGACGGCTGGTTCATGCTGAGTAGCGGCCCCGGAGTGATGCCCTGTAAGGTCAGCGCTCCCATGATGATGGCCGTTACCGTGTCGCCCGGCACGCCCAATGCCAGCATGGGGATCAAAGCTCCGCCTGTTGTGGCGTTATTTGCGCTTTCACAGCAGAAGATTCCCTCAGCAACGCCGGTGCCGAACAGCTCCGGATGTTTTGATCCCTTTTTCGCCTGGGCATAGGAGATCAGGCTGGCGGCTCCGCCGCCCATTCCCGGCAGTATGCCGATGGCCGTTCCGATCACGCTTCCGCGTATCATGGTTCCTAAATTCTCTTTTATCGTCTTTAGTCCGGGCACATAGAACAGCCTTTTCTTCACCTTAACCGGCTTTGCTTTGACCTTCAGCTCCCCGATGGAATTGAGGATTTCGGGAAGGGCAAAGATACCAATGATGACTACAACCAGATTAAATCCGCTTTCCAGGTTATAATTTCCAAACGTATACCGGGCGGCAACTCCGTCCACCGGGCTCATGCCCACTGTTTTAAACAAAAGCCCTATGAGCGCCACCGTAAACGCTTTTAAACTGTCTGAACTCAGCACGCACACGATCACAAGGGACAGCGTCGCCGTTCCGAAGTATTCCCAAGGACCAAAACCAATTGCCATATTTGCCAGCACAGGAGCAAATGCGATCAGGCATACGGTGCTGAACAGGCCGCCGAAGACAGAAGCGAACGCCCCATAAGATAAGGCCTCCGTAGCCATCCCCTTTTGAGCCATGGGATAGCCGTCAAATGTGGTGGCCACCGAAGCCGCAGTCCCCGGAATTTTCAAAAGTATGGCGGAAACCAGCCCGCCTGACACACAGCCCATATACAGCCCCATGATGATACACATGGATGACATGACATCCATAACAAATGTAAACGGCAGCACCAACGCCACTGCGATAGGGGCGTTGAGCCCCGGTATGGTGCCGAATATGCTCCCCACCACCACACCGGTCAAAATCAAAAGCAGGTACTGCGGCTGCAATACGTTCATAAATATATTTAACAGATCCATCCTTTCACCCCTCTAACTCTTCAAAAGGCCGGGCGGCAGCATTACATGAAGTACGCTGCCAAAAAACCAGTACATTCCAACGGTTCCGGCCACCACTCCCACCGCGATAACCGCCTCTGATCTGACAGAAGGCCTGTGTTCCACTTGGGCATAGTAAAAGAAATTTATCAAAGCCAGCATATATGCTACGGTGGATATGATATATCCGAGAGGCGCCATAACCGCGATATAAACGCCTGTCATCACAATATAAACCAGGCGCAGCCCCTGAAACATTTCGAGAAATACAAAATGTTTCCTGGTTTCCGGCTTCCTCAGGTACTGGCACAGCCTGATCAGAACACAGGCCAGAAGCATCACAACCACAATTCTTGGAAACAATCCCGCTCCTCCCGACTGGTCAAGTATGCTGGAGGGAAATTGAAATGTCATAATAAACATGATCACCGCTGCGGCCGACACGACGGCCAAAAATACCAATTCTCCCATGCGTTCCCCCTTAATCACAATCTGTTATTGTGCCGTAATCCCTTTTGCCGCCTCTTCAAAGGCCGCATAGGTATCTTTCATCAGGTTTGTATACTCTTCCACCGTGGTATAAGAGGTATCATAGGAAAGAGCCTTCATCTCAGCGATGCAGTCCGGGTCTTCACTGGCCTGCTTAATCAGGCGATTCACATAGTCAACGGCTTCCTCAGGAGTTCCCTTGGGCGCCCACATGCCGAATGTCTGTTTCAAATAATCGTAGTTGGTAAATCCCAGCTCCTTAAAGTTATCCAGCTGTTCATATCCCTCAATATCCCTGTCATTGATCACCGCCAGACATCTAAACTGGTTTCCATCTATATACTGTTTCACCGATGCGAACCCGTCAATGTATCCGTCAACTCTTCCTCCCAGCAGTTCCGGCGCTTTCGATCCGCCGCTTAAATCCACTTTATGGAACTTCACATCCTTTTGTTTTTCGATTTCCAGAATCGCAAACAGAGGGAGCGTTCCTGTTACAGATCCCATCTTGATGGTTTCCGGTTTTTCTTTGGCCGCATGAATGAGGTCGTCCAGAGTCTGATATGGGGAATCCGCCTTCACCACCAACGCCAGAGAAGAATCGCACCAGGTTCCGATCATATCAAAATCTTCATATGTAAAATCCGCAACTCCCATAGCATACTGCATCGGGTAGCCTACCGGCTGCATCAAAAGCGTGCTTCCGTCCGGCTCTGCATTCATAACCTCTTTCGCCCCTACTCTGCCTCCTGCGCCTGTAATATTCACAACCTCTACGCTCTGAGAGGAATAATTTCCCATATATTTTGCAAAAATCCTGGCCGGGATATCGCTGTTTCCGCCCGCTTCAAACGGAACTACAAACTGAAAGCTTTTAGACGGTTCATAGGCGCCGGATCCACTCTTTTCTTCCGGCCTGCTTTCCGCCTCACCCGCCCCTGATGCACTTGTCTTGGCGTTTTTCGTCTCTTCTGTTTTTGTGTCTGCCGGCGCCTTCGTTTCAGCCGCTGCTTTTGTTTCAGCCGGTTTATCAGCCGCCGTTGAACATCCTGCCATCGCGATCGCCGCACTTAACCCCATAATTAACATCATGCTTCTTTTCATCATAATCTTCTCCTTCTTTAGAAACCAGTGTTTTTGGTCTATTGGATAATTGGTCTTACCAATATACCAACATATTACACTATAATTAATCCAAAGTCAATATATTTTTATCATTTATGCACAGTTATATGATTTTTCAAACACACTCTGGCCTTCATATCCGGATTTTCATGGGTCAGGAAGGGCAAAAAAAAATAAGATGCCGTACCGCAGGCCAAATCCTGCAATACAGCATCTCATTATCTGAATTCATTGAATCTTATTTCCAAAAAACTTTTCAGCAAATGTCACATACAAAGCCATACATATGAAAAGACAGTCTTCGTCAATATCAAACATTCCATGATGAAGGGGAGCCGTGATTCCCAGCTCTTCATTTCTTGATCCGACATTCATATAGGTGACGGGCGCCACTTCCAAAAACTCTCCGAAATCTTCAGCGCCCAGGCTCTCTTCCTGAACCAGAACCGCCTCTTCCGGAAGGAATTCCCTGGCCGCCTCCCGGGCCAGCGCGGTCAGCTTTTCATCGTTATACACCGCTTTTGCCGTACACTGGAACTCCGTTTCTGCCGTACATTTATACGCTGCCGCCGTACATTCGGCCATACGGGTGATGATCTCCCTGTTTTCTGCCCTCCGCTCTTCCCTGAGGGTGCGGACGCTTCCTTCCAGATAAGCGTTTTCCGGCAGAATATTATAAGCGCTCCCCGCCTCAAAACGCCCTATGGTGATCACCGTCGGATCCAAAGGGCTGCTCTCCCGTGATACCAGAGTTTGAAGGGCCGAAGCCAGAGCGGCTCCGGCCAGCAGGGCATCCGCCCCTTTCTGCGGGGTGGAACCATGACAGCCTTTTCCCTTAATACGGATCACAAAACGGTCGTTGGCCGCAGACATAAAGCCTTCTCTGATGGTAACGCAGCCCGTAGGATGGGAACTGGAGACATGGAGGCCGAAAAATGCCTCAACATCGTCCACCGCCCCGCTCTTTACCACAGAAGCGGCCCCTTCCCCGCATTCTTCCCCCGGCTGGAACACGCATTTAACCGTTCCCGGAAGCTGATCCCTTTTCTCAAACAGATATTTGGCCGCCCCCAGAAGGGATGCGCAGTGGCCGTCGTGGCCGCAGGCATGCATCACTCCCGGATTACAGGAAGCATAGCTGCTTTTGTTTAACTCCTCCATCTCCAGGGCATCGATATCCGCCCGCAGCCCCAGGACCGGCCCTTCCTGCCTGCCCGTAATAACTGCTGCGGTTCCCGTCTCTCCTGCCGGAATCCAGGGAATCCCCCACTCTTTTAGCCTGGACCTGATATAAGCGGCTGTTTCATACTCCTTCATGCCCGCTTCCGGATGACGGTGAATGTGCCGCCGCATTTCCACCAGCAGGCTTTTTTGATCTTTTGCATCTTCGAAAATCCCCATATTCGTCCCTTTCCGCCTTCCGATCAGTCTTTAATGCCTTTTTTAACCCGTTCCACCCAGTCATCATAGGTATCACAAATATGTTGTTTATGTTTTTCATACAATTTATTCAATTCCTGCACCGCCTGAGGGTGGTCGTCAATACGGAAATCAATATACGGGAATCCCACGATCTTATCCACCCGGATTACAGCCGCCATTTTCCCCCTGGAATCTCCTCCCACCTGATCAGCTGCCAGCATGGCTTTCATGATCCGGTCAGGCAGCGGTTCATCCACGCTGTCTAAAAATGCCTGTTCGGCCGCGCAGAGTACCTCTTTTGAGGTCAGCAGATTTCCTGCTATCACATATCCGTCCCCGCGTAAATGCATCTTTACCGGATCATTGCCCTCCCCGGTAAAAGCGGCGGAATTCCCTCTGCAGTCCACTACGGAAATCTGTCTCAGTTCCTTTCCATTGTCTTCCAGCAGCGCTTTATGAAGGGCTTCTTCTGCGCTGGCTCCCTGCATAATGCTGCGCATTACAATTTCATTCAGGAAGGGATTTACCCACCCCTGGGATGCGATCACGCCGTAATTCTGACGGATATATGGCGAAAATGCTCCAAGACCCGGATAATAAGACGCAGCCGCCCCACCGATACATCCCGTTCTTTTGCATCTGGCTATAATGGAATATGTATTGAATTTCATTCATTTCCTCCGAATCTATTAATATAGTCACACGCCACAAAATGACCTGGTTCCTTTTCCTTCAAAACAGGAACATTTCCGGCGCATGTTTCCGATGCATAAGGACACCGGGTGCGGAATACACATCCACTTGGCGGGTTGATCGGACTTGGTATCTCTCCTTCAATTCCCTTCGCTTCTTTTCTCATTTCAGGATCCGGCATCGGAATGGAAGCGATCAAAGCCTGTGTATACGGATGGCATGGGTTCTCATACAGCACATCCGCATCCGCAATCTCCACCACATGTCCCAGATACATCACGATAATTCTCTGGCTGATATACTGGACGGTGGCCAGATTATGGGCGATAAATATCATGGATAAGCCGAATTCCTTCTGAAGATCCATCAAAAGATTCAGAATCTGGGCCTGGATGGAAACATCCAGAGCAGCCACCGGCTCGTCCGCAATAATCAGTTTGGGATTTAAGATAAGCGCCCTGGCAATGCCGATTCTCTGGCGCTGTCCCCCGGAAAACTCATGGGGATACCGTTTCAGGGCATCTATAGGAAGACCTGTGACCGAAAGCATCTGTTCAATCAAAGCCTGCCTCTGATCCACCGGCACCTTATGGGCGGCTAATGGCTCTTCCAATATCTTCTTTATGGTTTTTCTTGGATCGAAAGAAGCATAGGGGTCCTGAAAAATCATCTGGAAATCCCTGCGCCGCTCCTTCAGTTCCCGCTGGCTCAATGATGTCAGATCCTCATTTTCAAAGATTACCCGGCCTCCGGTCGGTTCCAAAAGGCGCAGCACCAGCCTGCCCAGAGTGGATTTTCCGCAGCCGGATTCTCCAACAATCCCAAGCGTCTCCCCCTTTTCCAGGGAAAAGGAAACATCCTGTACCGCTTTTAAAGATGCCTTTTTGCCCTTGACCGGAAATTCCTTGGATAAATGCTCTACCCGGAGCAGTGTTTCTCTATTCATGGCATTCCCTCCATTTCCAGCAGGCAGTCATATGGCCTTCTCCGGTTTCAGCTAATGTCTGAGGCTTTTCGCAGCCTTCGCAGGCATATTTGCAGCGGTCCTTAAATTTACAGCCCTGAGGCGGGGATATCAGTTTCGGCGGCTGGCCTGGAATCGGTTCAAGCCGCTTTTTGCTCCCCAGCACCGGAAGACATTCCATCAGTCCCTTCGTGTACGGATGGCATGGATTGGCATAGAGTTCCTTTACATCTGCCGTCTCCACAATCTCCCCCGCATACATGACCGCAACCCGGTCACAGAGTTCGGCCACCACGCCCAGGTCATGGGTGATCAGCAGTATGGCTGCGTTCATCTCCCTGCGCAGCTGGGCTAAAAGTTTGAGTATCTGGGCCTGTATAGTCACATCCAATGCGGTGGTCGGCTCATCGGCAATGATCAGCTCAGGACTGCACATCATGGACGCCGCGATGATGCTTCTCTGGCGCATTCCTCCTGAGAATTGATAGGGATAATCCTTAGCCCGGTCTGACGCAGACGGGATTCCCACTCTTTTAAGCATTTCCACCGCTTTTTCCACAGCATTTTTTCTCTTGATGGGCTCATGGATTTCCAAAACTTCCCCAACCTGTGCTCCGATCTGCATCAAAGGATCCAAAGACGTCATGGGGTCCTGGAAAATCATAGAGATCTGATTCCCCCTGATCTTCTGCATCTGCCGCTCCGGCTTTTTCAGCAGATCGTCCCCGTGAAAGCTGACGCATCCGCTGACCTTTTCATGTTTTTTCCTTCCGATCAAGCCCATAATCGTATTTGCAGTCACCGACTTACCGCAGCCGGATTCGCCTACAAGAGCAAGGATCTCCCCTTTATTCAGTGTAAAGTTCACATTTTCCACCGCATGAACCACACCTTCTCTGGTGTGGAATTTTACGCTAAGTTCTGTTACATCCAGCAGAATCTCTTGTTCCTTCATGTGTCTCTCCTTATTCTCAATTCTCTACGTTGCGGAGTTTGGGGTCCAGAATGTCCCTGAGGCCGTCGCCCAGAACATTAAACCCAAGAACGGCCAGACAGATAAAGACGCCCGGAAATACGGCCGACCACCAGGCCAGCTCCAGCCAGTCTTTCCCGTTGCTCAGCATGACGCCCCAGGATGGGATGTCAGGCTCCACGCCAATCCCCAAAAAGCTCAGGGACGCTTCCGCAAGAATGGCAAAAGCCAGAGACAGGGTTACCTGTACGATGACCGGAGACAGAATATTGGGCAGAATGTGCTGGAATATGATGGAGCGGCTGCTCACGCCAATAGACCTGGACGCTTCGATATAGAGAGAACCTCTGATAGAAAGTACGGCCCCTCTGGCAATCCTGGCAAATATAGGCGTATACACAATTCCTATGGCGATTACGATATTGTTCAGGCTGGCACCCAGAATTGACATGATCAGTAATGCCAGCAGCACTTCCGGAAAAGAAAACATGATATCCGTCAAACGCGATAATACGGCATCCAGCGCCCCGCCGAAATATCCTGCCGACACCCCAAGGATCAGTCCCAGCACAGTGGCAATGGACACGGATACGATGGAAACCCACAGAGAAATCCTGCTTCCGTATATCACCCTTGAAAGAATGTCCCTGCCCATATTATCGGTTCCAAAGGGATGGGCGCTGCATGGCCCCACTAAAACTGCTGTCCCGTCCATAAAATAAGGATCGTAAGGCGCAATTAACGGTGCGAAAAGCGCCATGATGATAAACAGCAGTAAAACTGCCGTTCCGATTACAGCCAGCCGGTTATGTATATAACGGTCAAAAAAATCCTTCATATAGGCATCTCCTAATATTTAATCTGTGGATTCACAACGCAGTACAGCAGATCCACTATTAAGTTGATTAATACGAACATCAGTGCTACAAACAGAACGGTCCCCTGCAGTAACAGGTAATCCCTGCTGGTAATGGCCTTTAAAGCCAGCGACCCGATTCCCGGAAGGGAAAAGATCTTCTCAATTACCACGGAACCGCCCAAAAGGGATCCCGTCTGCAGCCCCAATATCGTCAATACATTAACCAGCGTATTTCTCACCGCATGTTTAAAGATAACCCTTTTGCCGGACGCCCCCTTGGCCCTGACCATCTTGATATATTCCTGGTCGATTACCTCGATCATGGCCGACCTGGAGGAACGCATCACCACGGCGCTGACCGCGCTTCCCAAAGCAAGTACTGGCATCACCATGGATTTCAGGTTGAGAATCAGCCCTTCCGAAAGAGGAATAAATCCGCCGGATGAAAACCACCCCAGTTTCAGGGACAGCAAAAGAATCATCATCGTGCCCAGCCAGAATCCGGGGATCGAAATTCCCAAAAGGCCTGTGATCGTAACGATGGAATCCGGCAGCTTATTGCGCTTGCATCCGGCCCAGTACCCCATGGGAATCCCGATAAAAACAGCCATCAGCAGGCTTAAAAATGTAAGTTCCAGAGTAACGGGCAAAGCGGCGCCCAAAAGAACCGACACCGCTGAACCTGAGGTATAGGAATATCCCATGTTTCCCTGAAGAAGCTGCACCAGCCAGATAAAATACTGTTCCACCAGGGAACGGTCCAGGCCGTACTGGGCTCTCAGCACCTGGGCTGCTTCTTCTGTATATTGTGTGCCTAATGCGATTGTAGCAAAATCTCCCGGAATCAGCCGCACAGAAAAGAATACCACCAGGGATATCCCAAAGAGAACGGGAATAATACTTAACAAACGTTTTGCAATATAACGGGCCATGGAACATCCTCTCCTCGCTTTAGTAAATTATTCAAAATAAATGTCTCTGATCGGCCTTGTGGTTCCTGTAGGATGAACCGTATAGCCTTTCACATTGCTCCTCATGGCAACCGCATAGTTGTTCATATAAAGAAATGCCATCGGACAGTCCTCTTCCAGAATTGTCTGGATCTTTTTATAAATTTCAGTGCGGGCATTCTCATCCAATGTCCGCCTTCCCTCTTCCAGAAGCTCGTCCACTTCAGGATTGGAATATAACTGCTGGTTATAAGCCCCGCCTGTTTTGAAAAGGTTATAAACATATTCGTCTTCATCCACAAATCCAGACCAGCCGCAGACCGTCATATCGAAGTTACCCTTATTCAAATCGTCGAAAAACAGACCGGATTCCATAGCGGATACTTCCGCTTTAATGCCGATTTCAGCCAGCTGCTGTTTGATCATCTGCGCTGCGTCCACCTGGTACTGCCAGTCGGATCCTGCTTTTATGGTAACGGTGATATCCCCGTCTTTATATCCTGCTTCGGCCAAAAGGCTCTTTGCCTTCTCCACATCCCTTGCGGCAAACTTGTTGTTGCCCACATAGGCTGCATGGGTAGGCGGGATATTGGCATCAGCCAGAACTGTCGCATTGCCCATCTTCACCGCTTTATTGATCATTTCACGGTCAATGGCATAGGAAACCGCTTCACGCACCTTGGGATCGCTTAAAAACTTGCTTTCGCAGTTCATGCCCAGATACTCCCAGAATGTTCCCGGTACGGATTCGATGATCACATCCTGGGAATTCTTCATCACAGCCACTTCCTGTTCCGTCACATCCATGATCATGTCCACTTCCCCGTTGCGAAGGGCGGTTGATCTGGCAGTTGCGTCTTCAATTGTTTTAAACACAACCTTAGGCACCGTTGTATCTTTGGCGTTCCAGAATTCATCAAATTTCACCAGATCCAATTGGCTTCCCGGAGTCCATTTCTCCAGTTTAAAAGCGGAAGAACCGCCGTCGGCCTTAGCCAGGCTGCCTCCGTTAGCTTCCACCACATCCTTGTCCACAATCACGTTCAAAGGATGGGCCAGATAGGTCAAAAATGGAGCAAACGGCTCTTTTAACGTGATATCCACAGTATAATCGTCGGACGCTTCCATGGATTCAATCTGTTCAAAATGAGAGGCCCTGACGCCCTGATCTATAATTCTTTGAATGGAATATACCACATCGTCTGCCTTCATCTCCCTGCCGCTGTGGAATTTTACTCCCTGGCGCAGCTTAAATATGTAATGGGTATCCCCTTCCACCGTATAATCTTCCACAAGGGCCTTCTCCACATCCCCGTAAGTCTTGGAGTATTCAAAAAGCCCGTCATACATGTTCTCAATACAAATGGACGCCGCCGCATCCGTCACCACATGGGGATCAAGCCCGCTGGGATCCGACTGCTTCGCTACAATCAGCGTATCTTTCCCCGCTGCTGTCCCTGAAGCCGCCGCTGACGTCTCCGTACCTGCCGCCGCTGTTGGAGCCGCCGAAGGCTGGGATGTCTGTCCCCCGCCGCAGGCCGTCAAAGCCAGGGCCGCGACCGCTGCCACTACCGCATATAATTTTTTTCTTCTCATTCAAATATACCTCCTGTTTTTCATAAATTTCCAGAATCAATACAGCATCTGTGCTGCGCGTCGGTTTGCAGTGTGCGCTAGAGTGTGTTTGAAAATTCATTTCCGCCATCTGCACGTCCCACTTTGCGGTATATTTGCCCCGAATTCAGGTTACATAGCCCGCTATGCGCCCTTCA
>JAGZXV010000177.1 GCA_018378255.1 Clostridiaceae bacterium
TATCTGACAGAACATTTCTGGTGGATGGGAGACGGCAGGGAACCCATGAATAACTGGACGGTCTGGTGTACCCAGAACGTGCTGCTGGCCGCATTTACGCGGAATACGGACGGGAATGGAAAAAGGGAGGAGGCCATATTGGCCCAAGCATGCCGAAGCATCGATTATTTTCTGGAGGAATACGGGGAGGACGGCTGCTGCGATGAAGGCGCCCAATACTACCGACATGCCGGGCTGTGCCTGTTCAACTGCATGGAGGTGCTAAACGGGATAACGGGAAATGCCTTCGCCTCCCTATATGAAAAAAATAAAATCAAGAATATTGCCGCATATATTGTAAATGTGCATATTGATGATATTTACTATGTAAACTTTTCCGACTGCTCCCCGGTGGCCGGAAGATGCAATGCAAGGGAATTCCTGTTCGGCCAGAGAACCCAAAACTTAGGTTTGATGGAACTGGCCGCCTCAGACTACCAAAAAAGTGATGACCCGCTACTCACCGGGGAGCACAACCTGTTTTACCGCCTTCAAACCCTGGCCTGCCATGAAAAAATGGCCGCATATGACAAAAATCCCCCAATCCCCCACGGGGACATCTTTTATGAAAGCACCGGCCTTTTTATCGCCAGAGACAGCCACTTCTGCCTTGCCGTAAAAGCCGGAGGCAATGACGACAGCCACAATCACAATGACACAGGCAGTTTTACTGTTTATAAGGATGGGAAGCCCTTATTCATAGATATCGGCGTTGAAAGCTATACCGGAAAAACATTTTCGCCCCGGCGTTATGAAATATGGACCATGCAGTCACAGTATCATAACCTGCCCACATTTTCAGGATGCAGCCTCTCCGACCTGGAAGCTGCGCCCTACGCATACACAGCGGATTTTTGCGGCGGGATCGGGGCGATGGAAATGAACGGGGCGGATTATAAGGCCAAGGACGCGACTTATCTTTTAGGTAAAGATTACAGTTTTATCACCATGGATATTGCGGATGCGTACCCGGATAAACGGATCAAATCCTATATCCGCAAAGCGGAACTATACAAGGAAAAAGAGATTGTGATCACGGATTCCTATGACGGTTCTCTGTCGCCGGCCATCCTGTCATTGATGACCTATGAGAAACCGGTTTGGGATGCCGGTTCGAAGGTTCTTTTTGTGGGCAATCTGGGAAAATGCCGGATCACAGGAGAATGTGGAGTTGAAATTCAGAGCATCCCCATCGAAGACCAGAGATTGCGGTCAGCCTGGAAACATGAGATATACAGATGTTTGGTAACTTTTGCGGGGGGAAAGGTGGAGTTGAGGATACGGGCAGACGGTTAAAGGGAAAGGGGTTGTCACAGAATGAATGCCAAATTCATTTTGTGGCAACCCTATTTTCTATCTCTCAATACTTTTCCCCGTTTCCATCTCTGTCGACATAACAGTAAAAATAAATCCTCAAATTGGAAATTCTTCGGATCGGCTTCATATGTGGGGTACACTCAATCTCTTTTACCTTCCACATATCCATTCCGCAATGTTTGTAAACAGCCGCTCATACCCTTCCCAATTCAGAAACTCTTCCGAAGCCCAATTGGGCGTGCAGTCGGAGGTGAACGCGTAGACCCGCCCTTTTCCGATGCCCATGGCCGCCAGAAAAGGATCATCTCCAAAGGATGCGATCACATCCGCGCCTGGTTTCGGCATAACTTTGTTGTAGCCACAGAGGATCGGCCATCCGTCTGCGGGCAGGCCCTCTACGGTGGGGTGATCCTTTAAAAGAACCTGCGGGCGCACGCCTTCCGGGCATTCCATGCGGTCGTCCCAGTTTAGCATCTCCACAGGCAGGACCTCAGCCAGAGGGGTCATGCCGTATCTAGCTGTGTTGCCGATGCCGGAAAAGCTGAAATAACCACCGCACATCAAAAGGCCGCCTCCCTGGTACACATAATCGCGAAGGAGCTTTAAGCGGTTAATCCGCACTCCTGTGGACGGGTTTTTAAGCATGGTGTTGCTTCCCACATCGCTTAAAATCACCGCATCGTATTCCTTCAGCTCTTCCATGGTCACAGGAAAATGTTCCATCACATCGTGGGTCATCATGTGGGTTACGGAAAATCCACCCCGTCTGAGCATACCGCAGAACCCGGCCCCCTTCCCATCAGAATAGGCGGGCAGGGTCACATAATCTGCGCCGCGGACATAGGTGAAGGTTCCCGTATAGCTCTCGCCTAAAAACAATATCCTCTTCTCTTCCATCTTCTTCCTCATCGCCTATCTGTATTTTTTCAGGCCCTCATAGACTTCCAGCAGCAGCGGATATGATATCTCGTGATACTTCATCCTGTCCCCTCTGCGGTAGAGCTCCACCAGCTCCTTTGTATATTCCAGCACCTGGTCCACTTGCACATCCGCAGGCTCCATGCCCGTCATCTTTTCAAAATTCGTATGGTAGATCTTCTCCAGAACCTCATCGGGAAGCCCGATTCCCTTGATCGGAAAACCGTATCCTTCAAAATCGTCGGTGGTCTCCAGAAAATGGCGGATGTTCTTCACATTTTGCTCCGCATATTCGATCTTCTCCTTCATCGGAGTCATGCCGTCTCCGCTCAGGCCCCCGTTATCCGTGCCAAATAGAATCCGGTCCGCGTATTTGATGAAGAAATCATGCCATTGATCCGGGATTTTCGTGAAGTTCTCATACATCTCAACTCCCGGAGTCAGATCGAACCTGACATTGGGGAACCGTTCCATCACCTCTTTTGACCGCCCGATATCATTCGAAAGGAAATAAAAATGAGGGAGCACCACCTGAAGCCTGGGGTGAGCGGCCAGAACCTTGTGGGTATCCTGATAGATCTCCTCCTTCTCCGCATAGGTTCCGTCGTCGTACAGCCACCCCTTCTGAAGCGCAAAATCAGGGCAGGTGTCAGCGCTCCAGAAGGTCTCCGGGTCGTTCACATGCATCAGCAGCGGAATCTGCTTTTCCTCCAAATAGGAGAACATCTCCTCATAACACGGCTTGCTGATCCATGACTTCCCTAAATCCCTGTGGATCATAGGTTTCATCTCGATCATTTTGATGCCGTCATACCCCATTTCCATATACCGCTTCACCTGCCCGGTGAAGTCCTTGGGGCAGATGCCCTCCGGCGTATAATAGTCGAAACCGGCGTAGGCAAAAACTTTCTTCGGATTTCTCATCTTAAACAGCATGGTAAGGGGATTCTGGGAGATATATTCCGGATTCCACTGCGGCACGCTGGCCACCACGAACTGGGAACAGCCTGTACGTTCCATCAGCTCCTCCGTATCCCTGTAAAATGTTTCCAATCCCGTATAACCGCCATGTAAATGGCTGTGTCCATCCACGATCTTTCTCATATTTTTATCCTTTCTCATACGGTCGTTTTTCCATATGACGACATTTAATCAAACTTCCCTACAGCAGCTTTGCAGCTTCCACCGCATATTCCAGCGCAGTCGTCTGTGAGGTGGTGAAGTCCAGGCCCAGGCCCAACCTTAGCAGTTGGCCCGTGCGATCCCGTATCCTCTCATTTTTCACCATGACGCTGCCCCAGAAAACCACAGGTATTCCCAATTCCTTCATGGCTTTTACCGTCTCCCCGCTCTGAGCCAGCGCGCTCTCCAGAAGACTGCAGAGCTTCCCGGACGTCCTCTCGATGATATCCAGGGCCGCCACGTCCCCCTCTCCGGCCGCAGCCTCCACCAAAGGCGCCAGCCTGGCCACTTCCGCCTTGTTGGTGCAGTTCTTCAGAAGATATGCGTTCAATGCCAGCGGCTCCCGTATAGGAAGGGCCTCATAAAAGAGGGAATAGAGAGCCGGGCACGGCAGCCGCCCGTCCAGATGGTTAACGGCGGCCCGCAGCACCTCCACGCCAATATCAAAGGCGCTGCCCTCATCGCTCAGCAGGTTGCCCCAGCCGCCTCTGCGGACTATGGTTCCGTCCCTGTGCCTGGCCATGGCGATTGAACCCGTACCAGCCAGAAGCACCGCTCCCGGCTCTTTTTTCAGATGAAGCAGCACCTCGCAGTCGTTGATCACAAGCAGCCTGTCCTTTGAAAATCCCAGCTCCAGAAACAGGCCCCTGCACTGTTGTTTCATCGCCGGATTATCGATGCCGCTGGCGGCCACGCAGATCCCGGCGCAGTCCTTCACCTCCAGCCCCATGGAGCGCAGCCCCTTCCAGGTAATATCCTGGTAGCGCTCCCTGCAGGTTTCATAGCTGTTGGAATTGAGGGTGCAGCCCGTGCCTGAAAAGTTCATGATCTCCGTCCGCCCTTCCAGTCGTATTCCCATCCTGGCCGTGGTGCCACCAATATCCATTCCAATCCAATAGCGCATCCGATCTCTCATATTTCTCCTCCACGACGAATCATTCCGCCCAGTCGGACGGACCGGCCGTCAGAATCATATTTGCCGTCCCTTTACAGCTTCGTATTCATAAACTGATAGAATTCCGGGAATTTCGGCTTGTCGCAGTCGATCCTCTTCTCCTCCGATCCCACCGCCGACAACACCTGCGCAAATATCATGGTTTCAAACGGCTGGGTATACCACATGCCGCTGCCCTTCAGGCAGAGCGTCTTTTCATCCGTTTCCGTCAGGCTTTTAGAAGTTATCAGATAACCGTCGCAGCCCTTTTCCCCGCAAAACTGCCGCAGCCGCGCCATGCGGTCCGCATTTTCATCGGTGGAGGGAATCCAGAAATAGCACTCTCCCTGCCCGATGGTATTGTTCACTCCATGGAGATATTCTTCAAATTCATAACAAAAGGCCGGCACATACAGGGTTTCCAGCACCTTCAGGGCGCTCTCCATACCCACTGCATATCCTTCTCCGTCCGATACCCAGGTAAAATGAGGGTAGGAGGCCATTTTTGTCACATGCCGTCCACAGAATTCATAACATTTTTCCGTATTTTCAGACGCATAAGCGAAGGACAGCTTCAGATTGTCCACGTAAACGTCCAGTTCCGCTTCTGTTTTTTTCCCCCACAGCTTTGCCAGCCCCATGGCCGTCACATACAGGGTGAGAACAGTGGCCGTCATGCCCTTTGTCTTCGGACCCACGCTTTCCTGACCGCAGCCGATCAGGATATGCCCGTCACAGGCTTTTGCCAGCGGGGAGTCCCCGTCCGAAGTCATGGCCGTCACCTCATACCCCTTCGCCTGAAGGTCCCTCACCGCATACATGGTGGACGTGCTCCTGCCCGACTGGGACACGGCGATAACCAGCGTATCTTCCGGCTCAGAAAACCAATGCCCCATACGGGTGGGCATCAAAACCCTGGTCTCCACACCCAGCAGCTCTTCAAACAGTTCTTTTGCCGCCAGTGACGCGTTCATGGAGCTTCCCGATCCCAGCAGCACGATCTGCGATGCCCTTCTGCCCTTCATCCTCTCAAGGAAAGGCCCGGTCAGGGCCTCCCTTTCCTCTAATATCCCAGCCCACACCCCGGGCTGTTCCTCTATGTACTGCTTCATCTTTTCCGCCATATTATTCCTCCATTTCAAATCATTCAGGCTCTGTCTGTCCGCTATTTTACAGAAGATCTGCCGCAATCCACAGCCAGCGGCCCACCGGAGTGGTCCACACCTCCCTGTAGGTCGCGATATTAGCCTGCGGCCAATAGGGGAGGTCTTCATTGGCTCTTGTCTGGATTCCCACAGGGATTTCTCCTACGGTCTCACCTAAAAGCGCGGTGTACTGCTGCCCGTAACTGCTGCCCGCTCCATAGATGATGGACTGGCCGAACGGGTTCTTGCCCACGGTCCAGTACAGCTGCTCTCTTGCCACCTGGGTCAGCCTCTCATCCTTGAAATAAGCTCCCAGCAGGGAGGCCGCTTTACCCATAGAAAGGTGAAGGGCCGAATTGCCGCGGTAGGAAAACCAGACAGGGAAACATTTCAGGTAATATCCATTTCCTAAAGGAACCCCCTGTTTTAACTGCTCGATATAGTTGATCCTCTCCCTGTCGTAATCCACCTTCGGATGGATCAGCTGGAAGGTCTCCACGTCATCCGCCTCTGTTTCGGAGAAAATTCCGGCCGGAACCATTCCGTAAGGCGCCGTATATTCCGTCAATGCCAGCAGATAGTCTCCATACAGCCTGGCTGCGGCTTCCCATTTTTCCCTGTCCGGATGGTCAGGCAGAGCCTTTAACGCCTCACAGAGCGCCTGCACGAAGATCTGGTCGCGGCTCTGGTGGGAGAAATGCACGATAGCCTTTTTGCTCTCGTCCCGGTAGAAGAACCCATGAATGGACAGCTTTTCATTGTCCGTCTCCTGGCATGCGGTCATTTTATTGATAAACTCCGCGATGAGAGGTATGTATTCCGAATCTTTTGTCGACCGGTAGATCTGGGCCGCTGCCCATCCGGCCGCCGCGTAATACTGGGACAGGCTGGCGGATGCTGTGTGTTCCTTCAGATACGGTTCCTCCATCCCCACCAGACGGAACCGCTCCAGGGCAAAGCCATAGTCCTGCCTGGCCGCATCCTTACATTTCCAGGCCAGTGCCTGGTCTTCCTTCGCAAATGCCATTCCCGCATAGGCTTCCAGACCAGACATCACAAAATTGTCGAAGGAACGGTTGTGTACTCTGGCTTCACAGTCGTCCATATTGCCCAGCATGCCATCGGTCCAGCGGCGAATCGTCGCCCCGGTAGCCCGGTAGCCGTCTCCAAAGCGCATCCGGAGCACGAAGTCCAGGCCCCAGTTGGCCTCTTCCATCAACCTCCTGTACAGCATGGAATTTCTGCCCTTAACCGCCTGGGCGGTCTCCAGGATGGAGTGGGTCACTTCCGCCGTCTGTATAGTCTGCTGGGATACGTCGGCCGCATCGTGCCATCCTCCCTGATAGGCCAACTTCAGCCCATTGTGCTCTGCATACACGTCGCCGTGGCAGGTTCCGTGTTTCTGGGGCACCGGGTAACCGCAGCGCTCTCCGAACAGGAAGTTGACCAGCTTCCATACCACTTCATCCATGGCCGTATCGGAAATCGGGAATTCCTCGCTCTCATAATCCCCAAACCGCAGGAAATACACTCCGTCCTCTTTCACCTCCGTGAAATCCAGCACCCCGAACTCCCCATATCTGGCGATCCTGCGCTCTATGGGCCCGCGATATACACTCTGCCCGCTGTCTGCGTCCACCACCTCAAATTCCGTTTGTTTTGTATTGGCCACAGCGGTTTTCACACCTTCTTTAAAATATCCGGCCGTGGAAAACACTGCTGTTTCCTCCCTGCACTGCCAGCCGTGAACCACGTTGACATATTCCGCCTCCTGGAAGCGGATATCCCTCAGCTCAAACCGCAGCTCTTCTCCCCCGCTCAGCTCCTGTCCGTACCGGTGCACATTGAAGGACAGCTCTTCGATCTTATCATGGGCGATGGAATCGATCTCCCAGATACAGGTGTTCCACTGGTAATTCTTCAGATTGATAGCGTTAAATCCCTCTCTGGAATAGGCGTCCGGTATCTTCTCGATCCCGTTGTTCACGAAGCCGGCCCGGATGATGGGGTTGTGAAGTCCCGGACACATGGGTTTTACCTGGAACCAGATCCGGTTTCCCCTGGACATATCCATATCTTTCACATTCAGCTTTGCGATATAGGAACCGAAGGTGGCGTAATATCCATTAGCAGCGTCCACGGCCCTCACCTCATTCTCAGGCCAGTGATCCGCCCTGGAACCGGTGGTCAGCACCAGGGTACCTTCCGGTGAAATTTCAGCATGTCCTTCTCCGTCAAATGTCCAGGGTTCCATGCTCTTCTCATCCCACACCCTGACGTCGTTTAAAATCTTCTTCCTGCTGTTTCTGTGCTCTATGGATTTGCTCTCATCCACAGTCAGTGGAACGTGTATCCACATGGATTCCTCTAAACGTTTTTCAAACTGTCTGTCCATCTCATTATCCCTCTCTTCGATCAATCATTTTCCACTTCAAATATCGCCTCTGTCTCCACCGGTATGTTGCCGGGAAGCACGTATACGCCGATGGCGGACCGGGCCGGAAGCCCCATCTCGCTTCCCCACAGCTCCTCCAACAGTCCGCTTCCCCCATTGGCCACCGCCGGCTGGTCCAGGAAATCCTCTGAGCTCTCCACAAATGTCAGGATCTTCACCACATTTTTCACTTTTCTCAGATCACCGATCTCCCGCTCCAGCACTGCCAGCACATTCAGCATGCTGTTTCTGGCAAAACCTTTTCCCTCTTCCACTGTAAAATCGCGCCCCATTCTGCCGTTAACCGGTTCGCCTATGGCAGGACCGCAGCCGGAGATGTAGACGAGGCCGGAACCGAAACGCTTGGCCGGGGAGTAGCTGCCCCCTTTCTCCGGAGCTTTCGGCAGTGTGATACCCAGTTCTTTCATCTTTTCATATACGTCCATATTTTCCTTCCTCCTTTAACATTTTCCAAATTCCAGCACACGGCCCTGTCCTGAATTCCGGCCCGTGGTCACTTCTCCGCCTAAAACCGTCCATGCGATCCCTTCTGAGAGCTTTCCGGAACAGCTGTAATCCGACCGGTCCCTCAATTCTTCCGGCTTAAATACCAGAATGTCCGCATCGCAGCCCGACGCGAGAATTCCTTTTTTATTCATCTTCATCCTCTGGGCGGGCAGGCCGGTCATCTTGCGGATACCCTGCTCCAGAGGCATTATTTTCTTTTCCAGCACCATTTCTCTTATGAATCTGGGAAATGCCCCGTACAGTCTGGGATGTGGGTTTCCGCCTCCACCGTACAGGGAATCGGAGATCAGAATGGTGTAAGGCAGCTTTGCGATCTGTTCCACATCCTCCATGGACATGCTGAGCACGATGATGCCCACCTTTCCTTCCTCAGATACGGTGAGATCTGCGATGAAATCCTCTACCGAGTCATATCCCAGGCTTTCGGACACTTCCTTAGCCGTTCTGCCCTGATAAGCCGCATGCTCCGGCCTGGATACGGAACTGATTAAAATCCGCTCCCAGCCGATGCTGGCCGCCATATTGTCCCACCCCTGGTGCTGTCTGCGCAGTTCTTCTTTTAATTTCCTTTTTCCTGCCTCTGTCTCCATGAATTTCACGGTCTGCTGCGTATCCTCGCCCAGCACCGATGGAGGGAACAGGGATAACAGGGTGGTCGCGCCTCCCGTATAGGGATAGAAATCAGCGGTCACTTCCACACCTTGTGCCCTGGCCTCTTCGATCTTATCGACGGCCTTCCAGATCCTGTTGTTCCAGTTGGAGATTCCCGTAGCCTTCAGATGGCTGATATTCAACCGGACACCTGAGGCTTTTGCGATTCCGATCACCTCGGACACGGATTCCACCAGGCTGTCCCCCTCTCCCCTGATATGAGTGCAGAGAATGCCGTCCCGCTTTGCCACAGGCTTCACCAATTCTATGTAATCCTCCTGCGTGGAATAACACTCCGGCTGGTACATGATGCCGATGGACATCCCGAACGCCCCCTGTTCCATAGCCTCATTGACAAACCATGCCGCCTGCTCCATCTCTTTCCCTGTAAACGGAGCCCTGGAAAATCCCTTAACCGCTGATTTCACTGCTCCGGCTCCGGCCAAAAATCCCATGTTCAGCGGCAGGCTCTGACGTCTCAGCGCCTCTGTGTATGCGCCGTAGTCCTCAAATGCCATCGAACGGGGAATCCGTCCCACCACAGGCTCGATATAATCATATACCTTCTGCCTGGACATTTCAGAAGTCGGAACCAGCGACAGCCCGCAGTTTCCGGCCACAGCGCTGGTGATGCCCTGGGCCAGCTCCAGTTTCCCGAAATCCGGGTCTGTAAACGGCGCGATATCGCAGTGGCGGTGGATATCGATGAATCCAGGAGTTACAGCATATCCCTCCGCATTGATCACCTGATCCCCATCACAGGGCAGGTGCTCTCCCACCTGCGCGATCCTGTCCCCTTCCACCAGGACGTCCGCCAGCCTGCCCGCAGATCCCGTGCCGTCATAAACCATACCATTTTTAATAAGAAGTTTCTTTTTATTCATTGATCAACTGCGCCTCCGCAAACCCAATGCCTGTAGTTTAAACGACCATCCCTCTGGCATCAACTTTCATTTTTTCTATGATCTCTCCATCCAGCAGATATACGTAATTATGCATATTGACAGCCGTGCATACATGGATGGGAACGAGAATGAGCTTATCCCCAACCTTTAATCCAGTTTTCCCGCCGGCCGCCGTGACAATGCCGTGTTCCTCATTCATCCGGGACAGCGTAAGATCCGGCCGCCCCTCCACTGCGGCGTAACCTTTATAATAGAAAGGAGGCGCGTTTAACGCGATATCGGAAGGAAATGTCTTGCTGCCTCCGTCGATCACCGCATAACTGTCATGGGACGTGCTCACCACCGTAACCGCAAACCGGACTGCGATCTCTTCCGGCTCCGCCACATGTTCGCAGCAGAGCAGCTGGTCCTTAAAGATATAGGTTCCCGGCCGCACCTCCGTAAGCTTTCCCGTCCTGGCGGCTTCCACTCCCGTAGGAGAGGAACCTCCGCTGATCTCTGTAACATTCACTCCGGCCTCAGCCAAAGCGTTGGCCGCCTGTTCCAGGAGCTCCCCTTCTTCCGCAGCCGCCAAAGCATTGTCGTCTGTGGTCTCCCCTTTGTAAATCAACCCTTTAAACGTATAGATACCGGTGAGTCTGAGCCCGTCCATCCCGGCGATCTCTTCAGCCAGGGCCGCCGCATCCGAGAGAGGCACGCCGGTGCGCCCCGAGCCCGTATCAATCTCCAGCCGCACCTCTATGACCGTACCGGACCTCATCGCCTCCTCATTGAGTCTGACCGCGCCTTCCCGAGTGTCCACGCCCACAATCAGCCGTTTGACCCGCTTCGCCAGTTCGACGCAGCGCTTGATGCGGAAGCTGCCGATCTGGGGATAGGCGATGAAAATGTCGCCGATTCCGCCGTCCGCCATGGCTTCCGCCTCGCTGACCTTGGCGCAGGTGATCCCCGAAGCTCCAGCCTCCAGCTGCATTCTGGCGAAATAGGCCATCTTATGCGTTTTAATGTGCGGCCTCAGAGCGCAGCCCGCTTCATCCACAGCCGCCTGCATGGCTCTGACGTTCTGCCGGACTTGGTTCACGTCGATCACAATACACGGCGTTTCCAATGTCTCCAACTGTTCCTCTGTTAATCTCATCCGCTTCTTCTCCTTTTTTGAATTTATGCCTTCAAACCGCTGGTAGCCACGCCGCGCACGAAATTATTCTGAAATATCATAAAGAACACGATGACCGGCAGTACGAAAATCACGGCCGCGGCCATCAGTTCCGTCCATTTTACGGTATATTCACTCATGAACTGTTGAAGCCCCAGAGACAATGTCAGTTTCTCAGGCTTGTTGATATAGATCATGGGCGCCAGATAGTCGCTCCAGGCATTCATAAACGCATAGATTCCTATGGTGGTCAGCGCCGGTTTGCACAGCGGCAGGGCCACGGTAAAATATCTCTGGAATTCATTGGCCCCGTCGATCTTGGCGGCCTCGATGATGGAGTTGGGAACTCCTGCAAAAAACTGCCTCATGATGATGATGTGAAACGGCTTTCCTAAAAATGCAGGAAGAATCAGCGGCAGGTAGGTATTGGTGAGGCCCAGTTTGGAATAGACGCGGTACAGAGGGATCATGATGACCGTATAAGGGATCATCATGGTTGCCATCAGCAGTCCGGATATCAGGGCGGATCCCTTCCAGTTGATCTTGGCTATGGAATAAGCCACCATGGGAGTCACCAAAAGTTCTCCGATTACGCAGCATACGGTGATGAATATGGTATTCATCATGTATCTGGCATATGGTATGGTGGACAGGGCCGCCGGATAGTTATCGAACACCACTTTTCTCGGCAAAACCTTCACCGGTATCATAAACGCGTCCTTTCCCGTCTTAAAGGAGGTGGTCAGCATGACCACAAAGGGGGAGAGGAAGATCACGCACACCGCCGCCACAATCAGAAGGAAAGCGGCCTGATAAATCATTCTTCTATAAGTTTTCGACCTCATATCATTCCCCTCCCGCATTATCCGTGACCTTCTTCGTCACTTTAGTCATTATTAGGGTCAGCACTGCCACCAGCACGAACAGCAGCCACGCCATGGCGGACGCCTTGCCCATCCTCATATAGGTGAAAGCGTTATGGAACATATACAGCGGATACATC
>JAGZXV010000178.1 GCA_018378255.1 Clostridiaceae bacterium
TGAAAACCGGCTTTCATCACCAACGGATTCCGCCTGGCCCGTCCGCGCCCAAACATCCCGTCCGTCCCCCCGCCCCGATTTTCTGCGTAACTTTCTCACCAAAATCCCAATTTATATTTCCAGCCCACCTCAAAACTAGAACATTCTAGCGGTACAAAAAGACCGGCAGCCCGTCTTTCTCCGGCTGCAGCACATTTCCCTGGATTAGGGGCAGCGCATACTCCAGAAATTCATGGCCGATGTCGGTGCCATTTTTGGTGATCCACTGGAGAGGGAATGGCTTTTCTTTATTGCAGACCTCATTTACATCGACAGTCGTACAGGACAATCCATAATCAGGTCCCAAAGTGCGGTGAAATGCGATCATTTTTCCGGTCTGGCCTTCCAGGGCAGCCAGGACACCGTGGGAAGCGGCCAGTATGGCTTCTTCAATATCTGTTCCCGATATGATGGCGGCGCTGCAGCGCTGGCAGACGTTTAATTCTACGGAGCGCACCTTGACACCTAAACGGTTGCGGACAAAATTTTCAAGGACCTTTCCGCATCCGGTCAGCATTTTGTGGCCAAAAGAATCCAGGCGGGCTTCATCGTCGTATTCACAGATGAATTTACCGTGGCTGTCAGAAATCCCTTCTGATACACAGACAATTACATTAGGCTGTTTTTCGAGAGCGGTTTCGATGCTGCGGATAAAACTGTCCATATCGAAGTCGGATTCCGGAAGATAGATGAATAAAGGGTTGTCCCCTTCATATTTGCGTGCGAGTTTAGCGGCAGCGGTCAGCCATCCGGCGTGACGGCCCATCAGTTCTACGATGGTGACAGCCTTTTGCTGGTAAACGGAAGCGTCCATGACGATTTCCCGTACCGTATTTGCCACATATTTAGCCGCGCTGCCGTAACCTGGCGTATGGTCTGTGAGGATTAAGTCGTTATCTATCGTTTTAGGAATGCCGATAAATCGGATATCGCTGCCTGATTTGGAAGCATACCGGGATAGTTTGCTGACGGTATCCATGGAATCATTGCCGCCTATATAAAAGAAGTATCCAATATTAAGCTGGCTGAATTTTTGAAAAAGGGAGGGATAGATGACGGAATTAAAATCTTCCGGAAGCTTAAAACGGCAGGAACCTAAATAAGCGGCAGGAGTGAGTTTGAGAATTTCCATATCTTCATCTGAAAGTGTGGTGAGATCCATGTAATCATCCCTGAGAAATCCTTCGATTCCATGTATCATGCCATAAACTTTGTCTATTTGTTCTTTATGATTGAGCCCCTCTTTTAAAATTCCGTATAAACTAGCATTGATTACGGCTGTAGGGCCGCCGGATTGTCCGACAATAATATTCTTTTTCATCTGTGTGAACTCCTTTGTCAGTTAAGAATGTGAAAAAATGGTTCTTTTTTTATGTCCCAGCTACTATTCTATAATAGGACATCATTCTGCGCAACCTTTATTAAATACTTTCACAATTGGAATAATTGGTGTATAATATTAATAAATTGCTAAGAATGAGGGATATACATGACAATATATAATAATAGCCAGCCGGCAACCGTAGATGAAGTCTACCAGGATATGTGTGAAAGGATTACTAGCTTGCAGCTGGAACCGGGGCAGAAGATCAGTGAAAACCAGATCTGTGAGGATTATGGAGTGTCCCGTTCTGTGATCAGAACAGTGTTTACCCGTTTGAACCAGAGGAAACTGATAGAAGTATACCCTCAAAGAGGGACTTATATCAGTAAGATTGATTTGGAGTTCATTGCCGATTTGTTATTGTTCCGTACAGCGATAGAAAAGGAGGTGCTCTACGAGATTTTTGATACGATGGATATGGGCCAGAGGAAGAATCTGACGGATCAGCTGAAGCTGAATCTGGAACAGCAGAGAAAGTACATACATTCCAGCACATATGAGCCTGAGTTTAAGCGTCTGGATTCGGAATTTCACAGGATCATGATCGACAGTGTCCAGAGATATAACCTGATGCAGCTGATGGAAGAGAATATGATCCATGTTACCAGATGGAGGAATTTTGATGTTGTTTTTGACAGGAGAGTCCCGGAACTGATCTGTCAGCATGAGGCGATCTATAATGCCATCTGTGACAATGATTTGACAAGATCACTTCGCGCAATGTCCGATCATTTGGAGACAATATCAAAAATTCATGACCGTGCAAAAGCCAAGTATCCTCAGTATTTTATTTGAAATGGTTCGTCAATTTACTCAATTATTAAAAAAATATAAAATATCTATTTACATTTATGACAATATTTGATAATATATTACCAGTAGGAAGAGATTGTTCATGTTATATTTGTGTAATATGAACAGTTTTTTGAGGACATCTTGTATACTAGAGTTCAAGACATTGAACGTTTGAAAATTACACATTTTCTTTTAAGTTGGTTTGTATACTAGTATAGAAGATGTTATTTCTTGCAGTTATTGTTAAAAAATAGACAAAGAGGTCAAAGAAGATGTATACACTAGGAATCGACATAGGATCAACTACTTCTAAATGTATCGTTTTAAAAGATGGTACGGACATTTTGGGAAGCTCTATTGTCATCGCAGGAACAGGGACTCATGGACCACAGCAGGCGCTTAATGAAGTTTACCGCTCGGCGGGAATTTCAGAAGAAGAGATTGCCTGTACGGTGGCCACCGGATATGGAAGAAAATTGTTTGAAGGAGCTGATGATGAAATCAGTGAATTAAGCTGCCATGCCCGGGGAGTCCATTTTGTTTTTCCGGAAGTACATACGGTA
This sequence comes from Clostridiaceae bacterium, assembly GCA_018378255.1. Taxonomy (GTDB): domain Bacteria; phylum Bacillota; class Clostridia; order Lachnospirales; family Lachnospiraceae; genus CHH4-2. Next base: position 2,782 of record JAGZXV010000178.1, read on the forward strand.
ATTGACATTGGAGGCCAGGACGCAAAGGTACTGGCGATTAATGAAAAGGGCAGGATGACAAACTTTTTGATGAATGACAAATGTGCTGCCGGAACCGGAAGGTTTCTGGATGTCATGGCAAACATTCTGCAGTTAAAAATCGGAGATTTGGAGATTGAAGCCGCTAAGGCTGATACTCCTGTTAAGATATCAAATACCTGTACGGTATTTGCAGAATCTGAAGTAATCTCACAGCTTGCATCAGGAGTTGCTATTCCGAATCTGGTGGCAGGGATCTGTGAATCTGTAGCGGGCAGGGTTGCAACCTTGGCGAAACGGATCGGAATAAAGGAACAAGTGTGCATGAGCGGCGGCGTAGCCCAGAATGGCGGCGTCCGAAAGGCCATGGAAAGGGAATTGGGTGTACCAATTTGTTATTCCGAGATGGCCCAGTTAATGGGAGCCCTTGGAGCTGCGTTGTACGCATATGATAAAGCAACAAATTAAAGGAGGCGTTATTCATGGGTGAAGAGGTTAAGAAACCAAAGTACACACCGGATCCAAACTCTGCTAAGTACAAACTGAATGCGATTGTGGAAAAGCATTACAGGGAAGTACAGGAAGCGAAAGACAGAGGTGAAAAGATCGGCTGGTGTGCCAGCAATTTCCCACAGGAGATTTTCCAGACATTGGGAATTAAGGTTTGCTATCCTGAAAACCAGGCAGCAGCGATCGCGGCAAGAGGTGCCGGACAGAGGATGTGCGAGATATCAGAGGCGGAAGGCTATTCTAACGATATCTGCGCATATGCAAGAATCAGTTTAGCGCATATGAAAGTCGGTGAGACACCGGAGCAGAATATGCCGCTGCCGGATTTCCTGCTTTGCTGCAACAACATCTGTAACTGTATGATTAAATGGTATGAGAATATTGCAAAAGAATTGAATATTCCATTGATTTTAATCGATATTCCGTTTAACCCCGACTATGAGGTATCGGATGCCCAGGTGGCATATGTAAAGGGACAGTTCCTTGCAGCCATCAAACAACTGGAAGAGATCACCGGTAAGAAGTGGTCTGATGAGAAGTTCAAGGAAGTTATGGAAATCTCCAACCGTACATCAAGAGCATGGCTGGAAGCAACTGCTTATACCAAATATACACCTTCACCGCTTAACGGATTTGACCTGTTAAACCACATGGCGGTGGCTGTATGTGCAAGAGGTACGGTAGATGCGGCAGAAGCATTTGAATGCCTGCTGGAAGAGTACAAGAAAGCTGTAGCAGAAGGAACGAGCACCTTCCGTGCAGAAGAGAAATACAGAATCATGTTCGAAGGAATTGCCTGCTGGCCTCATCTGCGTGTAACCGCAACCGGATTAAAATCCCGGGGTATTAACATGGTGGCTACGATTTATGCGGATGCGTTTGGATTTATTTATGATGATTTCGATGGTCTGATCAAGGCTTACTGCAGCGTACCTAACTCCATGAACCTGGAAAAATCCAGAGATAAGAGAGATGCGATCGTTAAGAGAACCAATACGGAAGGCCTTTTGGTACATACCAACCGTTCCTGCAAGCTCTGGAGCGGATTTATGTATGAGATGAGCCGTCAGATCGGTGAAGACTGCAACATTCCTGTTACCTCATTTGATGGGGATCAGGCTGATCCGCGTAATTTCTCAGAAGCCCAGTATGAAACCCGTGTTCAGGGCTTAACGGAAATTATGGAAGCAAACAAAGGAGGTAAATAATAATGGCAGTAAATGAATTATTAGCTAAATTTCATGAGATTGCTGAATCTCCTAAAAAACAGTTAGACGGATATCTGGCAGCGGGCAAAAAAGTGGTAGCCTGCGTACCGGTTTATACTCCTGAAGAGATCATCCACTCCATGGGCCTTGTTCCAATGGGAGCCTGGGGAGCAGATACAGAACTTAAAGAAGCAAAAAGATATTTTCCGGCATTTATCTGCAGTATTATGCAGTCTGTTCTGGAACTGGGAATTGCAGGAGAGTATAAAGGAATTTCCGCATTAGTTGTTCCGTCACTCTGCGATTCATTAAAATGTCTGGGACAGAACTGGAAATATGCGGTAAAGGATATTCCATTCATTCCGATGACATATCCTCAGAACAGGAACAATGAAGTTGGAAAAGCATTTACAAAAGCGGGATATGAGAGAGTGATTTCCGATCTCACGGTTGCCACAGGAGCACAGTTCAGTGAAGTGGCTCTGAAAAAATCCATTGAGATCTATAATGAACACAACGCTGTTATGAGAGAACTGAGCGATGTATTGGCTGCTCATCCATCCGTAATGCCGTCACAGAGAAATGATATTTATAAGAGCGCATGGTTTATGCTGAAAGAAGAACATACCGCATTGGTTAAAGAGCTTTTAGCTGAATTAAAGGATATGCCTGAGGAAGAAAACAACAAGATTAAAGTGGTTACTTCCGGTATTCTGGCAGACAGCCCAAGCCTCCTTAAGATCTTTGATGACAACGGACTTCAGGTTGTGGCAGATGATGTGGCTCATGAATCCAGACAGTACCGTACAGACGCTCCGGTCATGGATAATCCGGTTGACGCTCTTGCAGAGAAATTTGCTGCTATGGACAACTGTTCTGTTTTGTATGACGTGGAGAAAAAACGTGCGGATTACATAGTAGAACTTGCTAAGAAATACGATGCTCGGGGGATCATCGTGCTCATGACCAAGTTCTGCGATCCGGAAGAATTTGATTTCGTTATGATTAAAAAAGCCTGCGAAAAAGCAGATCTCCAGTTAGTTCAGATCGAAGTTGACCGTCAGATGGTAAACTACGAACAAGCTAATACTATGATTGAAACATTCAAAGAAATGATTCAGTAAAAAACTATCATTGGGCGGATTGCGGTGGGTAAGGCTGCAATTCGCTGACATAGGAAAATATGGAGGATATTAGGTATGATAGATAAAAATAAAATGCCGGTAGCGATCGGCGTAGCATTTGTATGGTTCACAACACAGTTCGGCGGCGGTTTTGCATCAGGAAACCAGTTAAGACAGTATTTCGTATCATTTGGCGTATGGGCATTTTTAACCTGCATTATGGCACAGTTCATCGGTGCATTTTATCAGTGGTATGCACTGAAGTATGCAAGAAAACATGAAGTATATGATTACAGAAGCTTTAACAACAGCTTTTATGGAAAATATGCTCCTATCTTCTCAAACTTATATGAACTCGTTTACATCGTTACACTTTGTGTTGCTCCAGCAGCAGCATTCGCAACAGGCGTAAGTACAATGGAAAGTGCATTCGGCATCAACCATTGGATAGGAACTATATTCGTAGGCGCATTTATTTTTATCGTAGCTGTTTATGGTACCAACGTTGTTCGTAAAGTTGCATCCACATTGTCAGTATTGATCGTTGTAGGACTTTTCATTGTATATGTTCCTAACATCATCGCACAGTGGGGCGATATCACAGCCAATATTTCTGCAAGTGCAGCGAATCCGGCTCCTGCAGGAAAAGCAATCTGGACAGGTGTTGTATATGCAGCATTCCAGTTAGCTTCCATCGGCCTTTTGGTTCAGCATTCCAAACCATTCAGCAGTCCTGATGATGCAAAAACATCTATGGTTTATGGTTTCTTTGTAAATGCAATTATCTGTCTGATGGCAGTGCTTGGCCTTATGGCAATTACCAATGATCCTAACTTTGCAACAGAGAGCATTCCGCTTCTGATCCTTGTAAATAAGGGTGTTGCTCCATCGTTATTGAGACCGATTATTTCAATCCTTATCGTTCTCGGTTCCGTATCAACCGCAGTTAACATGATCGCTGGTATGTCTAACCGTGTATGTTCTTCTATCGATAAGAGCTTTGATCCGACTGCAAAACCTGGAATGAACGTTGTTATCGTTACACTGGTATGTACATTAGTAGCATTTGGTATCGCTCAGCTTGGTCTGAACAAGATCGTAGCTGTTGGATATAAGTATCTTGGTTACCTGACAATTCCTGTTATCATGATTCCTTATATTGTACATATGGTAACAACAAAATTTGATACTAAAGATGCTAAATAATGACATTTTTCGTCAGCAGTGATAGTTATACAGGTTATATCTGCGTAATTACATCAACTGCCATTTGATAGAAAATAATTATTTGAGATTTTTGTTCAAAAATGTCTGAAGAACAGGGGGTTAATTATGCAGATATTTTTAGTAGTTTTGAGTTTAGCATTATTGATTTTCTTATGCTTTAAGGGTGTACCGATTTTCTTCTCAGCCATGATCTCCGGAATCTTTTTGCTGTTAACAGCAGGAATGAATCCGGTAGAGCAGCTGACTACAACATATGTTAACGGTTTAGCCGGATATTTTGGTAAGTTCTTCTTTATCTTCGTATTAGGATCATTGTTTGGTAAACTGACCGATATCAGCGGCGCAGCCGATGCAATTGCAAAAACTATTATTGACAAACTGGGTGATAAGTTTATTATCCCCTCAATCGTTATTGCAGGCGCTGTTTTGACATACGGCGGTGTTTCCGTATTCGTATGTATGTTTACTCTGTATCCGCTTATGGTTTCTCTGTTTAAGAGAGGCGATATTTCCAGAACTTTGATTCCAGCCGTGTACTTTGCAGGTGCGGGTACATTTACAGGAATGATGCCCGGATCACCACAGATTCAGAACTTAATGCCTGGACAGGTGCTCGGTACACCGGCAACGGCAGCTTTGGTTCCCGGTCTGCTTTCAGCGGCATTTGAAGCAGTTTTAGTCTTTGTCTTCATCATTTGGTATGCAAACAACAGCAAGAAAAAAGGCAAACATTTTGAAATGACAGAAAAAGACAGAGCAATGCTGGAACTGAAAAAGAACAAGGAACTGCCGAGTTTCCTCATCGCATTAATTCCAATGATCATTCTTTTGGTAGCTTTGAATATCTTTAAGCTGTCGGCTGAAGTTTCATTGTTTGTCGGATTCATGGCAGGATTGATTTTCTACTGCAAACAGATTCCGTGGAAAGAGATTTGGAAACATTTAGGTGATGGTACTAAGGACGGCACCGGTTCTCTGTTTAACACATCCGCAGTTGTTGGATTTGGTTCTTTAGTACAGGCAACGCCGGCATTTACCACGCTGATCGGCGCAGTTACCAGTATCGGAGGAAGCCCGCTTATCGCATCCGCTGTTGCGGTAACAACATTGGCAGGTGTCTGCGGTTCTGGTTCCGGCGGTCTTGGTATTGCGCTTCCTATCATCAAAGAATACTTTGTTCCGATGGGCGTTAATATTGAGGCTCTCCACAGAGTTTCCGCATTAGCCAGCTTAGGTTTGGACTCCCTGCCTCATAACGGCCTGGTAGTTTCCGTATTGAATGTTACGGAGAATGACCATAAGAGTTCTTACTTCCCTGTATTTATTGCAACTTGCGTAATTCCTTTGATTACATTGGTATTTATGATTATTTTGTTCTACGCATTTGGAATGGCTTAAAAAGCCGGTCTGAAAAGGAGATGTCAATATGTTTATAAATTTTCCGGAAATACATACGCCGATACAAGGCATGGAAAATGTTCCGATTCCTAACATGGTTACGATCCGGCAGAGCTATGATCCTTCTAAGATAGAAGATGTGAAAGCCCACATGGAAGCGGAATTGGAAAAAGTTCAGAATAAGGAGTCCTATAAGGGCAAGAGAATCTGTGTTACTGCCGGAAGCAGGGGAATCCCGGATCTGGATTTAATGCTCCGTACCATTTGCGACAAATTAAAATCCTGGGGCGCTGAGCCGTTTATCATTCCGTCTATGGGAAGCCACGGCGGAGCTACGGCGGAAGGCCAGGTGGAGATGCTGGAAGGCTATAATATCACAGAAGAGAGCATGGGGGTTCCGATCCTGTCATCCATGGACGTTGTTCAGTATGATGAGCTGAATGGGATTCCGCTGTACTGTGATAAATATGCCTATGAATCAGATGGTATTGTTATTTTCAATAAAGTGAAGCCTCATACTGATTTCAGGGGGCCTCATGAAAGCGGTATGGCGAAGATGATCGCCATCGGTATTGCCAAACATAAAGGCGCCAGCATGTTCCACAGTTTTGGTTTCCACCGCTTTACAGAGTTAATTCCTCCGGTTGCAGAGAAATTCCTGGAGAAATGTCCGTTTGCGTTTGGTGTCGGCGTTGTTCAGAATGCTTATGATGACATCTGCAACATCGAAGTATGCAATAGGGATAACTTCATGGAAACGGATGCCAGACTTCTGGAAATTGCAAAAGAAAGAATGGCGAAATTTAAATTTGATGACATTGATGTGCTGGTTATTGATGAGATTGGAAAGAATATCAGCGGCAACGGGCATGATCCCAATGTCACAGGAAGAAATATTACACACACCTTCCCTGATACCCTGAATCTGAGAAAACTCTTTATTCGCGGTATCACCCCGGAAGCTCATCATAACGGATGCGGCTTGGGATCAGCTGATGTCACCACAAGACGGTGCCTGAATGATGTGGACTGGGAAGTAACCTGGACCAATGTTTTAACCACCGGTCTGATGGATGCCTGCCCGATTCCGCTGTATGTGAATACGGATAAAGAGGCGGTTCTGATGTGTATCAGATGCTGTCATAATCTGGATTACAGCAAAGCCAGAGTTGTACATATTAAAAATACATTATGTCTGGATGAAATACAGGTTTCTGAACCTCTGTATGAGGCGATTAAAGACATTGAAGGTATTTCCTATGTGAGCGGTCCGGTTCCAATGCATTTTAATGAAGATGGTATGATGGATTGATGATTAAATTTACCGATGGGTTGGAAACAGCCCATCGGGTAAATGTTTAAAACTGGTATACAAGTATACAGAGATAGAATCTCAATTGCGGGAGCGTAGATTATGAGTCTTGTATCGAAAACAATTGGAACATGCCTGCATGAACGGGCGGAGGCAATGCCGGATCTGCAGGGACTAGGATACCGTGATTACTGGTATTCATGGAAAGATGTGGATGAGATATCCGATTTTCTGGCTGTGCGCTATTTGAAGATGGGAATCCGCCATGGAGACCATGCGGCAATATGGAGTGTAAACAGCCCTAATTTAGTGTTTTGTTTCTTTGCCCTTAATAAGATAGGAGCAGTTTCCGTTTTGGTCAATACTTGTTATAAAGAGAAAGAAATCGGAGACATTTTACGGGACAATGACATAAATTATCTTTTTTACGGATATGGCTGTAAAAATACCTGTTATAAAGATATGTTGGACCGGGTTCCTTTGAAGAGTTTTCCAGAATTCAAACAAGCTGTTGAATTGGAGGAAAACCCACTGGATAAGTGGTATCAAAGAAAGAATTTCCCCGCGATTCTTTCAGATGAAGACAGACAGCTATTGAAACAGGCAGAAAATTCAGTAAAGCCGGAAGACACCGCATGTATTCTGTTCACTTCTGGAACAACAAGCAGGCCAAAGGGAGTTATGCTGTCCCATTACAGCCTGATTAATAATTCCGCTGAAATTGTAAGACAGATGCATTGGAACAGTGATGAGAAGATTTGTATCTCGGTTCCAATGTTTCATTGTTTTGGAATTACAGCCGGTATTTTGGCGTGTTTGAACAGCGGTGCGGCCGGACATTTATTAAAATATTATAAAACACTGGAAGTGCTGGAGCAGATTCAAAAATATAAGTGCACAGTTTTAAACGGTGTGCCCACCATGTTTTTAGCTATGCTCCGCAACAAAAACCGTAAGGATTATGATCTGTCATCGATCCATGGCGGTGTGATTGCGGGATCTGCCATCCTTCCGGCGGAATATTTGGAAATCTGCAGGGAACTGGATTTGAAGGATCTTCAGGTTTCATACGGGCAGACGGAATCAGCCCCGTGTGTTACTATTTCCGCATACGATGATACGCTGGAAAGGAAATCCACGACCGCAGGAAAGATAATTGATGATATCGAACTGGAAATCAGGGATACCGTTACGGGGAAAGAAGCCCTAACCGGCCAGCCGGGAGAGATCCTGACCCGTGGATATCATGTGATGCAGGGATATTATAACCGGCCGGAGGAAACTGCAAAAGCCGTTGATCCGGAGGGCTGGCTGCATACAGGGGACATAGGATATCTGGATGAAGACGGTTATCTTCACGTGACGGGAAGAATGAAAGAAATGATCATCCGCGGAGGCGAGAATATTTCGCCTGCGGAAATTGAAAATTGTATTATAGAGATGCCGGAAGTGGATGAAGTGAAAGTAATTGGAATTCCGGCGGAAGTGCTGCAGGAAGAGATTGCGGCATGCATTATTCCTAAAGAGGGAGTGGTGCTGGAAGCTGAAAAGGTTACCGCTTATGTAAAAACGCGGTTGTCTGATTATAAGGTGCCGAAATATGTTCTGACATTTCAATCGTTTCCAATCAGCGCCAGCGGAAAGGTCTTGTTAAAAGATTTGAAAGACCAGGCTGTCGATATGATAAAGCTAAAACATTAAGGAGGAACAAGCATGTATTTTACAGAACAGCATGAGTTAGTTAGGAAATTGGCCAGGGAGTTCGCAGAAAAGGAACTGACAAAAGAAATCCTTGACCAGGTGGAGGAATCTGAGGAGTTCCCGGAAGAAATTCTTCAGAAGATGGCTAAAGCCGGCTTCTTTGGAATTAAAGTACCGAAAGAATATGGCGGACAGGGAGCAGATGCCCGGTCATATGTTCTGGTTATGGAAGAGTTTTCCAGAGTGAGCGGTGTTGCAAGTATTTATGTTTCTTCACCGAACTCTTTGTCAGGCGGTCCGTTCCTGCTTTCAGGAAATGACGAGCAGAAAGAAAAGTATTTAAAACCTGTTGTGACAGGCGAAAAGAAGGTGTGTTTCGCCCTTACGGAACCAGGAGCAGGTTCTGACGCAGGCGGCATGACAACAACAGCTGTAAAAGACGGCGATTACTATATTTTAAACGGCAGAAAATGCTTTATCACCATGGCTCCGCTTTCTGATTATGCGGTTATCTATGCGAAGACCGATATGAGCAAAGGAACCAGAGGCATTTCCGCGTTTATTGTGGACATGAAGCTTCCGGGCGTATCCTGTGGCAAGCCGGAGAAGAAGATGGGCGTGATCGGATGCGCTACCAGTGATATTATTCTGGAAAATGTCCGCGTACATAAGAGCGATCTTCTGGGTGAAGAAGGCAGAGGATTTATCAACGCCATGAAGACTTTGGATACAGGACGTATGGGTGTTGCGGCACAGTCAATCGGCGTGGCTCAGGGCGCTTTGGATGAAGCGGTTAAATATGCAAAAGAGAGAAAACAGTTCGGCAGAAGAATCGGTGATTTCCAGGCAATCAGCTTCATGATCGCT
>JAGZXV010000179.1 GCA_018378255.1 Clostridiaceae bacterium
GGTTTTCATCACCAACGGATTCCGCCTGGCCCGTCCGCTCCCAACCATCCAGTCCGTCCCTCCGCCCCACTTCCCTGCGTTACTTTCACTAATTAAATCTCAATTCCCTATTATTATTTTTCCACCCGAACCAGCGTCTCTCCGCCCAATGGTATAATACCTACCTTGGCATCGTGCCCCTGTGTCTCGAAAGCAAGTTTTAAAGCATCTTCCATGGTATCCGCTTTCTTAAAGGAGAGCAGATCACATTCTTCTTCAGTCAATCCATTTGTGAGACAAATAACATTCTTTACATAATTAAGCACCTGGAAATGGCATAATGGGTTGGTGACTCCAACTTTATCTGACACTTTTCCGTCTTCCACATCTTTGTAAACGGTTTCTGCATCGGATTTTAAGTATTTCACCAGCATCTCCTTGTGAACCGGGGAGTTGTTGCAGAAGCCTTCCCTTGGATCCAGTATGTAGATGATAGTTCCGCCTTCTTTTACACCGCACATGGAGAAACCGAAAGGTTTGAATCCCTGCCAATAGTCCATATTGCATGGATATGCGGATACGATTACAATATCAGCCAGTTCCGGAATGGCCGGACAGAGGGTCTTCTTGGCAAATTCCACGCCTGCGCGGTGAGCCTTTATGTAGTGTCCGCAGAACAGGCCAAGGATATGGCTTTCCGCGTCCAACACCGTGTTGAGGATGAAATCAAGTCCGATTCTTCCTCCTATGGCATCCACTTCTTTTCTCATATCACACTCAATATTTCCGAAAATGTTCTGAAGCGGGAAATGGGAGCCGATCAGATGGGTAGTGGAGGTGGTCAGCTCTCCGCTGACGCCGGGCATCAGGATCTTGGCTCCGCCGCCCCAGCCTACAACGTTGTGGGGAGCGATATTGCCAACGGCAATTTTATAATCTGCAGCCAGAACCTCTTTATGGATGTGAAGGGGAGTTCCCATATCGCTGTCGCCGATATATTCATAATCCTCAGCAATTCTGTAATTTACATTGACAACCTTGTATTTTTCTTTGTATTCCCTGCCCAGCTTCATCTCCAGTTCCGCGTCAGTCAGCGGGCGGTGGGTTCCGGGGGCGGTTACAAAGGTTATGTCCTGCGTATGGGCCTCAATCCGCTTTATCAGGTGTGGAAGTATGATTTTGGTAGGAGTGGGCCTTGTGGCATCATCAATGAGAATCACCACTTTGGCATTCTCCTTGATCTGGTCCAGAGAAGAATCGCCAAACGGATGATCCAGGGCCTGCTCGATCAATTCATCCTGTGAAACTGTGGGTGTGTGGTCCTCGTGTTCTGCAAAAAAGAGGAAATTATCGTCGTTTAAGCTGATCTCAACATTGCGCATTCCTGTGAACACTTCAAATGTTTTCATAAAAACTGCTCCTTTCTGGTTGCTAAAGCCGGGGCGTAATATATCAAAAACTAAAAAACCACCCAGAACCTTAGAAAATGTGTGATAAAAAATTAACTATAATTACATTTGGACAAAAAGTAATATATTAGACATTATATAGCTTTTATTGTGAAAATGTCAATATCATTGAAAATAAAAGGTTATATTATGTGCAAAAATCATAAAAAACTAAAAATGAGAAAGCTGGAAAGAGCCTGCCATTACCCGGTTTGTTTTCTCCATGTGTACATATAAAGAAAAAATATAGAGGAAAAATGTATATAATAGATACAAAAATACTGATAAAAATGTTAAAAATACGTTAAAATACATAATAAATGTAAAATCAACTGTTAAAGTGCTTAAAAATAAAAAGAGATAAATTAATATATTGACATATTACACAAAAGGTGTTAAAGTGTACTCAGTGATATATCAGAGATGATAAAAAGGGCACGACGGTTTTAAGGCAAAGCATATTTTTAAAATTTATAAAAGAGAAAGGGAGAACGTATTTATGAAGAAACGAATCGCATCACTTGTTTTAGCAACAGCAATGGTATCAACGATGGCAGCATGTTCAGGAGGATCAGCACCGGCAGGAGGCTCAACTGCAGCAGGAACCACAGCGGCCCCGGCAACCACAGCAGCACCGGCAGGGGATACAAAAGCGGCGGGCGATACCACGACAGCGGCAGCAGGCGGTGAGGCTGCGGCAAGCGGAGAGACATTTAAACTGGGCGCATACCTTCAGCTTTCAGGCGGCAACGCAGCTTACGGTATTGAAGCCCGTAATGCAATCCAGATGGCAGTTGACTATGTTAATGAAAACGGCGGTTTCAACGGAGCACAGGTTGAGTTCATACCATATGATACTCAGGGTTCTGCAGAAGAGGCTGTGAAGATTGTTTCTAAATTAGTAGAAGTGGAAAAAGCCGATGCGGTTATCGGTTCCGTTAACTCCAGTGAAGTTTTTGCGGCAGCCGGCAGCCTGAACAAACAGGGCATTTATACCATCGGTTTAGGAACCTCACCGTCATGGATGGAAGAGGACTGGCCTTATGTTTTCAGAGCAGCTATGAACAACGGTTTCGCAGTTCCGATTACAGTTGACATGCTGGAAGATTTAGAGATGAAGAGCGTTGGCGTATTCTACGGACAGGATGATGCATCTCTGGCAACCGGAAACTCTTTTATGGATGAGTGTAAAGCGAGAGGAATCGAAGTGGTTAAGAGCGAGAGCTACGACCAGGGCGATACCGACTTCTCTGCACAGGTTGCAAACCTGATTTCTGCAAAACCTGACTGCATTTACATTTCCGTTATCGGCGAGACCGGACCGGTTATCGTGAAACAGTTAAGACAGTATGGATATTCAGGAATTATCTTTGATAAAGAATCCTTCATGGCTTCACAGATCGCTATTGCAGGAGAAGAAAATTCCAATTATATTGCATTTGCAAATCCATACGTAACATATGCATCAATTGAAGAGTGTGATATTCCGGAAGTGAAAGAATTCCTTGAAAAATATCAGGCGAAATACGGCGAAATCGCTAAAACAGACTCCTCTTACCGTGGATGGGATACCGTTATGGTTATGTGGGAAGCCAGCAAGATCGCAGGCAAGAATGATTCCGATTCCTTAAAAGACGCTACAAACAAGATTTCAGGCCTTCAGGGTCTTGGCGGTATTCTGGATTATACAAAGGGCAACAGAGAAGGATACAACACATTTAACAGCTTTATCCTGATCGACGGCAAGAACATCCTTTGGAAAGACTGGATTGCCAACGGCGGCTACGATGAATACAAAACAGCTACAGGCAATGAGAAATAATTAAGCTATCAATTATGAAGAGGCAGGCCGGGAATTAAAAAAGCCCGGCCTGTATTGGATAAAAAAGAAATAAAAGATATCTTTGAAAGGAGATACATCTATGTATGGAATGCTGTTAATATCCGGACTTGTTATTGGAAGCATCTATGGGCTGATCGCCTTGGGATACAGTCTGATCTACAAGTCATCCGGCTTACTGAGCTTTGTACAGGGCGATATCATGACGCTCGGCGCATTTCTCGGCCTCACGTTTTATTCCTATCTTGGACTTCCATTTGTCGTTTCATTACTGCTCACGGTTTTATGTGCGGTTTTACTTGGATTCGCTCTTGAAAAGGGCGTTATCAGAAAGTTATTGGATAAGAATGTTATGGCAATCTATATCGTTCTGGCCACGATAGCCATCTCTTATATCGTGCAGAACGGATCGATGCTTGTATGGGGATCTATCGCACTGAATTTCCCTTCTATATTTGGAATCTCGACGATTAAAATCGGCAGCATCAGCGTGCAGCCGGAAGCGCTCATGTGTTTCGTGGTGGCGGTTATCTGTATGTTCATCCTCCATTTGTACATGACGAAGACGAAGCTGGGAACCTCCATGAGAGCGGCTTCCATGGACGCCATGGCAGCTGAATCCTGCGGGATCGACGTATCTTTGAGCACAGGGCTTTCCTGGGGACTGTCTGCAGGCCTAGCAGCAGTAGCCGGAATCCTGATCGGGCCGATTTATGGCGTGTATACCACTTTGGGCGCTGTGATCGGACGTAAAGGTTTCTCCAGCGCGGTAATCGGCGGTTACGGCAATATGTACGGCGCTATGGTTGGAGGACTGATTCTGGGTCTTGTGGAAACATTTGCAGCCAGCCTGGTTTCATCAACCTATAAGAACCTGATCGCATATGGACTGCTGTTGGTGTTCCTGTTCCTGAAGCCAACCGGTATTTTCAATGAGAAAGCGATTAAAGACTGATAAAATGTATAAAAGATCTATAGAATAGGAGGTACAACCTTGAAGGATATAAGTAAGAAGGCTATGGGGAAAAATAATTTATGGAAAATCCTATTTGCCGTTTTATTGCTCGCCCTGCCGCTGCTCATACAAGGATCGAATTACCTGATACTGGTTTTCTGCTTTATTGAAATATATATCATCGGTGTTTCCGGACTGGATATCGTATTCGGGTACTGCGGCCAGATTTCCCTCGGCCACGCGGCATTTTATGCAATCGGAGCTTACGGTTCCGTGGTGTTACATAAGTATTTTGGCATTCCCGTTATTTTAACTATGATTATTGCGGCCTGTTTCAGCGCGGCCATCGGTGCGCTCATCGCATATCCGTGTTCCCAGCTGGTGTTCCATTTCCTGTCTTTGGCCACCCAGGCGGTTGGTGAGATCGTTTATATTCTGGTTTCCCATTCACCGAATAATATCACAGGAAACTATGTGGGCATGTATACGGACCCGGTTAATTTATTTGGATTTAAAATTGCAACCAATACACAGTTTTACTATTTCGCACTGGTTTGTGTGGTAATATTCCTGCTGGCTAAGACATTTTTAGTTAACTCCAAGACGGGACGCGCATTCACTGCAATCCGTGAGAATTCACACGCGGCCGACGGAATGGGAATCAATGTCCGTTTATACAAAGTTCAGGCATTTACAGTCAGCGCGTTCTATACCGCATTTGCAGGCGCTATGTACGCTCATCTGGTTGGATATATCAACCCGGATACTTTCTTATATAAACAGTCCGTTATGTTCCTCACCATGCTGCTGTTTGGCGGAACCGGATCTTTATGGGGACCGATCCTGGGCGCAGCATCCGTATTGCTGGTTAACGAATCACTTCGTGCCCTGCAGGATTATCAGATGTTTATCTACGGTATTTTGATGCTTCTTGTTATTGTTGCGATGCCGGGCGGTATTTTCGGTGAAGGCAAGAAACTGGCTGCAAAGTTCAGAAGAAGAGTCGGAGGTGGCGCAAATGCTTAAAACAGAAGGTGTGACCATTCAATTCGGAGGATTAATTGCTGTTAATAATGTGAGCCTTCATGTTCAGAAGAATAGAATTACAGGTCTGATCGGCCCTAACGGCGCTGGAAAGACCACATTTTTCAACTGCATCAGCGGTGTTTATGTTCCTAATAAAGGTTCCGTCATTTTCGATGGCGAGCACATAGAAGGCAAAAAGCCATATCAGATCAATAAAGCCGGCATTTCCAGGACCTATCAGGTCATCAACCTGTTCTGGAATATGAGCGTTCTGGAAAATGTTATGGTAGGAATGCACCCCAGGCTGAAATCCAGGTTTTTCTCCGATTTGTTAAAAACCCCGGCAGAGCGGGCGGAGGAAAAGGCCGCCATGGAAAAAGCCTACGATCTGCTTAAATTCGTCGGACTGGAGCAGTTTGCCAACGATCCGGCCGGAAGTCTTTCCTACGGCGGACAGCGGCTTTTAGAGATCGTCCGGGGCCTTGCCAGCGATCCTAAGATGATCCTTTTGGATGAGCCGGCAGCCGGCATGAATACAAAGGAAAAGAATGAATTTGACGAACTGCTTCAGAGGATTTTGAAGAGGGGCGTGACGATACTGATGATCGAACACGATATGAAGCTGGTTATGAATGTCTGCGATTATCTGTATGTATTGGAATATGGAAAACTGCTGGCGGAAGGCGTGCCGGAAGACGTTCAGAACAACCCAGAAGTAATCCGGGCTTATTTAGGAGGTGAATAGTATGGCGCCATTATTGGAAGTTAAAGATTTTCATTATTACTATGGAAACATTCATTCCGTAAAGGGAATCAACCTGTATGTTAATGAAGGGGAGATGGTAACTTTAATCGGCGCCAATGGCGCGGGTAAGACCACCACCCTCCAGACTATTTCAGGGCTTACAAAACCACAGGGAATCAGGGGAGAGATTTGGTTTAACGGAAAACAGATTCAGGGAAAGAAAGGCAACAAGGTCACAGCCATGGGACTTTCCCACGTGCTGGAAGGACGGCATGTATTTTCCAAGCTGTCGGTAGAGGAAAACCTCATGATGGGAGCTTATCTGAGAAAGGATACGGCTGCTGTGAAGGAAGATCTTCTGGGAGTTTTCAAACGGTTCCCGAGATTGGAAGAGAGGCGTACCCAGTTAGCCGGAACCTTATCCGGAGGCGAGCAGCAGATGCTGGCCATAGGCAGAGCGTTGATCGCCCGTCCTAAAATGATCCTTTTGGATGAGCCTTCATTGGGTCTGGCCCCTATTATCGTAAAAGAGATTTTTGAAGCCATTAAGGAGATCAACCGGGAGGGGACAACGATTCTGTTCGTGGAACAGAACTCAAAAATCGCTCTGGCAACGGCGGACCGCGGTTACGTTATGCAGACTGGCGAGATGATCTTAACCGATACCTGTGAAAACCTGATGGCCAATGAAGAGGTAAAGAAAGCTTATCTCGGCGGAGAATAGAATAATTGAATGATTAAGAGTCTGTGCCCGGCGCTGCTGCCGCAGACTTCGGAAAACAGACGGCAGCGCAGAAATGAGGGATGATATGAAAGCGATTATGGTAGAAGAGCCTTTTAAAGTAACTGTTGTGGATGTAGAAAAACCAGAAATTAAAGCGGACAATGAAGTGCTGATTAAAATCAAATGTGTGGGCATCTGCGGATCCGACATCGGAATCTATAAAGGAACCAATTCACTGGCAACTTACCCTAGAATTATCGGCCATGAATACGGCGGCCAGGTTGTGGAAGTGGGTTCTGCGGTGACGAATGTCAAAGTAGGCGATTACGTATCCGTTGATCCGGTGCGCTCCTGCGGCCACTGCTACGCATGTAAGATCAACAGGCACAACGTATGCACCACGCTGGAAGTGACCGGCGTTCATCAGGACGGTGGATGCAGGGAATATGTGGTTGCTCCGGCAGCAGATGTTTACAGAATTGATGTGAATAAAATCGATAAAGATCTGATCTGTCTGACAGAGCCTTACAGCATCGGGGTTCAGGTAAACCACCGGGCCGATGTTCATGAAGGCGATAAGGTTCTGGTTATGGGCAGCGGTCCGATCGGGCTTACGGTTATGCAGGTGGCAAAATCCAGAGGCGCCCAGGTTATGATGACAGACCTTGTGGATGCCAGACTTGAAAGAGCAAAGGAAATGGGAGCGGATATCGTTGTCAATGTTTCCAAAGAGGATTTAAAACAGGCGGTTCTGGACTTTACAGACGGAGAGGGAATGCCAGTGGTAGTGGACAGCGTATGTTCTTTAACTTCCGTACCTGAGGCTATGGATCTGGCGTGTCCGGCGGGCCGTGTGGTCACTCTTGGCCTGATCAACAAACCATCTGAGATCGCACAGGTTGACTTCACCAAGAAGGAGCTGACCGTAGTGGGTTCCCGGTTGAGCAATTACAGATTCCCTGAAGTGATCGAAGGTTTCGAAAGCGGAGCGTTAACGCCTGATAAAATCCGCACGCACAGTTTCCCGGCTGAAAAGGCGGAAGAAGCTATAAAGCTGAATATGGAACACCCGGATCAGGTTTGCAAGATTACGCTGACGTTTGATTGATAGAGTGAGGAGCTGAGAATATGTCTTTGTCTGCCGAAGAAAAAATAAAAAGAAACCTGGATTTCTGGGAGGGTAACCATCAGGAGAGACCTCTTATGATTGCCAGGCTGGGAGGAGTATTTTTCAGCAGGGCGTTTCAGGCATTGATACCGCTTTTGGACCGCAGGGCTGAGATCCATCCTGAGGAGATTATCGTGGATGATTTTATGCCTGATTATGAGAGAATGTATCAGGAATTGGAAAAAATCAATCATGACGCGTTTTTTGTGGCGGAGCCCTGTACCGGGCTCCCCTGGATGGAATGCATTATGGGCGCAAAAGCTTATGGTGAATCGGTCAGCGTGGTGACGAAACCGGTATTTTCGGAGTTGGAGGAATTAGAAGGGCTGAAACTGGATAAAAACAATCCATGGTATGGGAAGTACCTGGAGTTTTCCAGCAAACTTACGGAACTTTCCCAGGGAAGGTTTGCAGTGGGGCAGCCGATTTTAAGAGGGGTTACGGATACGGTAGGAGCTTTGGCAGGCCAGGTGGAAATGGCCTGCGGACTGATCGACGAACCGGAACTGATGCACGAGGCATTTAACGCTGTGACCAGTGCGCAGCGCGAATTGATTGCCGACCAGTATGCGGTTACAAAGAGAAGCCATGGGGGATATGGGATCGGATTTTACCATATATGGACCCCCGAACGGATTATGTGGTATCAGGAAGATTTGGCGGCGCTGATGTCGCCTGCCCATTACGGAGAGTATTTGTTTGAAACTTCCAATAAGGTGATCGAGGGATATCCCTATTCGCTGGTACATCTTCATTCTGCCAGTTTCATGCATCTTGACCAGATGCTGGAGATTAAAGATTTAAAGGCGGTTCAGATCAACAGGGATGTGGTTGGCCTGTCGGTGAGAGAGATGCTGCCTCAGTGCCAAAAGGTGCTGGAAAGCGGAAAACGACTTGTTTTGGGTATGGGGCCAATCGTTAAAGATGATATTGATGCGATCTATGATAATCTTCCGCATCGCGGAATCGCAATCAATATGATATCGGATACCCCTGAAGAGGCGGAGGAAATCCTCCGGTATGTGGATTCTAAAAAATGGTAGACCTGCCGAAACGTGTTTGAAAACGAGTTTTCAGACACATTTTGGCGTACAATGGGAGGATATAAGATGACATCGAAAGAAAGAGTATTTGCTGCGCTGAATCATGAAGAAGCTGACCGCGTTCCGTTGGACATCGGTGGTATTAACAACAGTATGATGCACCGGCTGGTGGAAAAGGAACTGAAGGAAAAACTGGGGCTTATCGATCATGGATATTTTATCAAGGCGATTAACCAGGGCGTAGTGGTTCCGGATCAGAGTGTGGTGGACTATTTCGGAGCTGATACCTGCTGCATTTATATCAATGAAACAAGGCCGTGGATCGATAACGGCGACGGCACATTTACGGATATGTGGGGAGTGGGGCAGAAATTAAACCCGGATGGATATTATTACAACATGTGTAAACATCCGCTGGAGGATGCGGAGGAGCCCGAAGATCTGGACGCCCTTGTCTGGGATGAGCCCAATGAGTACATGATTGAAGGTCTGGCTGAACGGTTGGAGGCCAATAAAGACAAATTCTGTATACTGGAAGGCTTCCGGGAGACGATGTTCGGTCTGCCGTCCTGGCTGCGTGGGGTGGAGAACTTCTATGTAGACCTTCTGGCCAATGAAGAGCTCTGCGACGCCCTTCATGAAAAACTGCTGGCCTATCAGATTAAACTGGTGGACTATGTGATGGACCGGTTTGCGGACCAGATCGACATTGTTAAATACGCGGATGATATGGGAACCCAGCAGAGCCTTTTGATGTCTCCTGAGACATACAGAAGGATGGTAAAACCTTACCAGGCCAGATTGTACCAGCATGTAAAGGATAAATACCATAAAAAAATCCTGCTTCACAGCTGCGGTGCGATCCGTCCGATTATCGGCGATTTGATTGAGATCGGAGTGGACGCCATCAACCCGGTACAGATTTCAGCCGAAGGGATGAATCCCAGGGAACTGAAAAAAGAGTTTGGAAATAATATCACATTCTGGGGCGGAGGCGTGGATACCCAGAGCGTGCTGAATATGGCATCTCCTGAGGAAGTGAAGCGTTCCGTGAAAGAGAATATGGAAGTATTCAAGCCAGGCGGCGGCTTCGTATTTACCCAGGTACATAACATACAGCCTGGAGTGCCGGTTGATAACGTAATCGCCATGTATGAAGCTTACAAAGAGAATGCGGATTATAAGAAAAAATAATGGAATCTTGCCGTCTATGGCGGCAGAATGAGAGGTGTATATGAAATTATCATTCCGTTGGTATGGAGAAGATGACAAAGTGACTCTGGAACAGATCAGACAGATTCCGGGGATGGATTCGATTGTAACGGCTGTTTACGATGTTCCCGTTGGTGAAGTGTGGAGTGTGGAGAGTATTTCCCGGCTGAAAAAGCTGACTGAGGATGCGGGACTTAAATTTGAAGTGATCGAGAGCATCCCGGTCCATGAAGATATTAAGCTGGGTAAACCATCCAGGGATCATTATATTGACAATTACTGTACAAATATCCGCCGGGTGGCGGCTGCCGGAGTGAAGTGTATCTGCTATAACTTTATGCCTGTATTCGACTGGACCAGAACACAATTGGATCATCGTCTGGAAGACGGTTCCACCAGCCTTGTATACTATCAGGAGCAGGTGGACCAGGTGAATCCGCTGGAAAGCGACAGCGATTTGACCCTTCCCGGCTGGGATTCCAGTTATACCAGGGATGGCTTAAAAGCAGTGGTTGGGGAATACAATTCCATGACGGAAGAGGATATCTGGAACAATCTGAAATATTTCCTGGAACGGATTATTCCTGTTGCGGCTGAATGTGATGTCAACATGGCGATTCATGAGGACGATCCCTGCTGGAGCATATTCGGGCTGCCGAGAATCATCACCTGTGAAGAGAATCTGGACCGGTTCCTGAAGCTGGTGGATGATCCCCATAATGGCCTTACGCTCTGCACCGGATCCCTTGGCTGCTCCAGCAAAAACGATGTGGTTAAGATGGCGGCAAAGTATGCGGCCATGGGAAGAATTCATTTTGTCCATGCCAGGAACGTGGCGGTTTTGGAGAATGGGTTTGAAGAAAGAGCTCATCTTTCCTCCTGTGGTTCCCTGGATATGTTCGCAATTTTGAAAGCCCTTCATGACAATGGATTTACAGGATATGTGAGGCCGGATCACGGACGCATGATCTGGGGTGAAACCGGGCGGGCCGGATATGGGCTGTATGACCGGGCGCTGGGGGCAACGTATCTGAATGGACTGTGGGAAGCGATTGTGAAAATGAGTGAATAGGCGGGGAATGGATGACCGCATTTGAAAAGCCCTGCTCTGTGCCGGAAGCCGTTTGATGGCTTTTGGCGCAGGGCAGGTTTTTTAGTTGAAAATAAATTTTTTACCGGTGCTTTTTTGTTTATGTTTGCTTTTTTACCAGATTCCTATTGACTAATTATATGAAAATGATATATTATACATATAGTGTTATATATTACATAAAAGGAAATACCATACAAAAAATGCAAATTAATAAAAAGGAGTAGGTGCTATGGATCAGTTATACGATGTCTTGATAGTAGGGGCCGGTGTGGTGGGCAGCGCCATTGCCAGGGAGATGGCCAGATACCGGCTGAAGATTGGGGTGCTGGAGAAAAATCTGGATGTTTGTTATGAAACCAGCGGGCGCAATTCCGCCGTAGTCCATGGGGGATTTGCTTATGATACGGGGACCCTGAAAGCAAGGCTCTGCGTGGAAGGCAACAGGATGATGGGGGAATTGGCAGAGGAACTGGATTTCCCGTTTCTGCGTTGTGGAAAGGTGCTGGTGGGAAACACGGATGAAGATATGGAGACCTTGAAGAGAACCATGATCCAGGGAGAGAAGAACGGGGCATCCGGGCTGGAGCTGGTGGATAAGGAACAGCTTCATCAGCTGGTGCCGGCGGTGGTTGGAGAATTTGCCATGTTTTCCAGAAACAGCGGGATTATGGATCCCTTCCATTTTACGGTCGCATTGGCAGAGAATGCACATGAAAATGGGGTGGACTATTATTTTGATAATGAGGTCACAGGCATCAGCCGGGAACAGGACGGCATTTACCGGATCGAGACCGTACAGGATGTGTACAGAAGCCGGTGGGTGGTGAATGCTGCCGGGCTGGGCTGTAAGAAGATATCGGATATGCTGGGGATTACAGGGTACCGGGTGATCGGTTCCAAAGG
>JAGZXV010000180.1 GCA_018378255.1 Clostridiaceae bacterium
CCAACGGGAAGGGAAGAATTACCGGAAACTTCACCTGTACCTGAGACATCACCAATACCGGAAACATCACCTGTACAGACCACACCGGCGCCTGAGACCGCTCCTTCCCAGCCGCAGACCAGCGATGGGGGAGTGGGTGTTGTGACGGCTGCGGATACTACGGCAGTTCCCCAGGAAAACCAGAATTCTTCAGGCGGTTTGGGCCCTAAGGGTCCGGGAGAGCCTGGAGCAACTGCGCCGTCAAAACAGGAGAAAGGGCCAGGGGTATAATGTGAAATATAAGCCTGGCGGCTTATGTTTCACACCTAAATTTGTTCCGGAGCCATAAATAGGAACCGCAATATTTGCGCAACAAGCGCTCCGGCATGGAGGATAAAATGGGAGAATTGGTACACAACCATAACCGGTCGGTGATCAGCAGGGAAGATCTGTGGGATCTGATGAAACAGCTTCATCCGGAACTGTCGAAAGAATCAATGGACTGGTTTGTCTATAATTGTCAGGAACAGAATATATTTAAGCGCATCGGGCGCAATATGTATACCTTGGCAGGAAGCGAACTGGATAAAGAACGGTATGAGCCGGAATACTCCTTCTTATCATCCGGAACTTTGGATGTGCTGGAGATGAAAAAAGGACGTTTTAATTATCAGATTTGGGACAGCAGGATGCTGGAAGAGTTCATTCCGGATGGGGGAGGATTTCCCCATATAGTATTTGCCGAGGTGTCAAAAGAGCAGATGGAGACGGTATTTGAACATCTGCGCAGATATTTGGAATGTAATGTCTGGCTGAAACCGGCGCATCAATATTTTAAAAAGTATCTGGAAGGGGAGACGGTTGTCGTGCTCCCCCTTTCCTCCGAGTCCCCGCGGCACAGAGACGATCCTCATAAGGTGAGGCTGGAAAAGATATTGGTCGATTTATTTGCCAATAAACTGCTGTTGGGGTTATTCGATGCGCAAGGCAGAAAGACGGTTTATGAAAATGCGTTTGATAAGTATCTGATCGATGAAAGCACACTTTTCCGTTATGCAAGACGGAGGAATAAAGAAGAGGTTGTGCGTGAATTTATAAAAAATGAGACGGGGATTTGTTTGTTGGGGGAGTGAAATCTTTAATTTATGGCGGGAGTAACGCCGTGAAGAGGGGGAACCTGGGTCTGGGACCGCAGGTTCCCCCTCTTCACGGCTGTATATGGGCTGAATAAGAGATAAATAAAGATTGGGTGATAGGAGTTTAAAAAGCAAAAGCTCAGTTGAGCGTAACTTTCTGCAATACAAATCACAAAATAGTCAATTCCTTAGGATACTCCGTCAAATTTTTTCTGCCCTCCGGCGAAATCCAAACCATATCTTCAATCCGAACCCCAAACCTGCCGGGCAGATAGATGCCGGGCTCCATGGTGATCACATTTCCAACGGTGAAAATGTCTTTACTTCCCAGTGAAGCTCTCTGGCCATCATGGCAGATCAGACCTACGGAATGGCCAAGGCCGTGTCCAAAAGTTCCTTTATAAGGGGTGGAATCTATGATGGTTCGGGCGGCATTGTCCACTTCATCCCCGGTTTTGCCAGGAGCCAGCGCGTCGATACCGGCAAGCTGGGCTTTTAAAACCAGGTCATAAACTTCTTTCATCTCGTCTGTCGCATACTCTAAGGCGAAAGTCCGGGTCATATCGGAACAGTATCCCCCTATTTTAGCTCCAAAATCCAGGGTGACAAAATCGCCGGGCTGAAGTATCCTCGAACCTGGAAATCCGTGGGGGAGGGAGGAATTGGTTCCGCTCAGGATGATGACCGGGAAGGCCAGCCCTTCTGCTTTGTTTTTGTACAGCCGGTATACCATCTCTGCGACCAAATCCTGCTCCGAAACGCCGGGGCGTATCATAGGAAGGAGCTCTTTGAGTGACTGCTCTGCGATCCGTTGGGCGCGGATCATGCATTCAATCTCTTCCGGCAGCTTTTGATGGCGGAGATTTTCTAAAAGGCCGTTGAGTAAAACAGCGGTGCAGGGAAGCGCTTCTGTGTACCGGTTGAACTGACTGACTGTCAGCGTATTGTTTTCAAGAGCCAGTGTACTGAGCTTCAAGTCCCTGGCAAGACGGCATACGATGGGAACAAAATCCCCGTCGGCCTGCTCTAAATGGACGCCGGATTCAAAAAAATGTTTCTGTGCCCCTTCAATGGTGCGAAAATCAGTAAAATACCAGCTTTCGCAGGGGGTGACCAGTAAAACGGCGCTGGCAAAAAAGTCCGTCAGGTAAAACAGGTTTGTGGAAGAGGTGACCAGTGCGGCCTCAATCCCCTCCCTTTTTAATGCTTCCTGGAAAAGTTTTAGTTTCTTCATAATATAAGAGCTTCCTTTCCTAAATCTGCCGTCCTGCAATGTCCCTGGCGGTTTCCGTTATAGAACCGGAACCGTGGGCGGCCTCATATTCTTCTTCGGTAACCATGCGGAGAGCGCCTGTGGGGCAGACGCGGACGCAGGCGGGGTCCATCCCGTATTGGAGGCGGAGATAGCAGCCGTTGCATTTTTCCATTTTTCCCTGGGCATTGAAGGAGGGAGCGCCGAATGGACAGGCCATGGAGCAGCTATGACATCCGATGCAGTCGGTAGTGTCAAATATGGTCAGATCAGTTTCCGGATCCTTTTTCAGACAGCCAACCGGGCAGGCTGTGATGCAGGGAGCCGGTGAACAGTGCATACAGGCCACGGAATAGTGGGTGAATACCGGCTTTTCATCTTTGTGCTGCATTTCAAATATGGTGCGGAAAGGGGCATTTCCCGTTTTGGGATCATAGTCATTCTGATCCATGCATGCCACCGCACAGGCTCCGCAGGAACAGCAGAGTTCAGCATCAAAGTCCAGAATCATTTTTTTCATGGAAATCTCCTTTCTTTGTAACACGGCATCGGTTGGAGCGGACGGCAGGAAATCCGGAATACGGATCTAAACGGTCACAGTCCACCAGATTATTGAAGTTCGCCTCCCGGTAATCATGATACAGGCTGACGAGTCCGGCCGGGTTGTGGTAGGATAAGTTGGCGCACACGGTGACGCTTCCCGCTGGGGTACTGATTTCAATCACATCATCCTGGGCAATCCCCATGTTTTTGGCATCATCGGGATTTAAATCGGCCATGGCTTTAGGTCTCAGGCTGCGCAGCCAGCTCACATCGTGGAGTCTGGAATGGAGGGCGTTTGGAAGACGTCCGCCTGAAGTGAGGGTAAAGGGATAAATATCCTCATCAATGGAATCCAGGGGTTCTCTGTAGGTTGGGAGAGGATCCAGCCCCCATTCAGGGTGGGCGGCGATCAGCTCTGATTTCAGCTCGAATTTTCCTGTCGGTGTCTTCAGCCCCCGTTTTAGTGCCGCCAGCTCCTGATGAGGTTTGAATTCCGGCACTTTAAGCGGTACATTGGCTTCCTGAAGCTGATCCACTGTGTAAGAAATAGGGCTGAGTATGTATTCCAGGCAGGCCCGGTAACCCTTTCTCAGCAGAGGATCATCCAGATCCATATAGTTAGCCAGATCGCACATAATTGTGGTATCCGGTTTGGATTCGTAAAGCGGTTCTATAACAGGTGTGGTATAAAATGCATAGCCGCCGGGATAGGATTTGAATTCCTCTCTTTCAAAGGAACTGCAGGCCGGCAGTACGATATCCGCATATTGACAGGAATCCGTCATAAAAAGGTCGGTATCCACAAAGAAGTCCAGCTGTTCCAACGCCCGTTTCATCTTTTCGCTGTCGGGGAACATTCTGAAATTCATTCCAAAGGCCACAACCGCCTTCAGCGGATAAGGTTTCCCTGTTAAAATCTGCCTGGAAATGTCCATGGACTGGGTTTCGTGCTCCAGCAGATTCCAGAGGGGGAATCGTTGTGCTCCTACAGGATCGGCCATGGGAGCCTTTCTGGCTTCAGCCACGAACTCATGTTCCAGGGTGTGATAGCCGGAAGCCTGATGGATATAGGTAAATTCTACGGGCATCTGTCCGCCTTTTTTATCGTAACTTCCCGTGATGGCGGTTAAGGCCATGATCGCCCGGTAGTTCTGCATCCCATTGATGTGATGGGCCAGAGGGGCGGAACTTTCACGGACGCTGATGGGTCCGTTTTCGTGAATCATTTTGGCTGCGGCCAGCACTTTTTCATAAGGAACGCCGGTCAGCTTTTCCACATTGGTTTCATTGAAGCCGCGGCAGTATTCGGCGTATTCCCCAAAGCCGTGTACGTACCGGTCGATATAATCCCGGTCAATCCAGCCGTTTTGAATCAGGGCATTGGCGATTGCCAGAGCCAGAGCTCCGTCTGTGCCGGGCCTTGGCTGTAAAAACAGATCAGCGATTTTTTCCGCAGTCTGGGTATACATGGTGTCCACTATGATGAACTTACAGCCTGCCTTTTTCAGACGCTCCGTACTTTTAGCGCCTAAATAACCTGAAAAATAAGGATTATGGGCCCAGCCCAGAAATAATTTGGAATTTTTCATGTCAGGCCGGGCAGGAGAAGCGGTGGCGGTCTGCCATGCCATCAGCCCGGATGTGAAGCAGGAGCTGGATTCCGTACCGTAGTTTGGAGAGCCAAAGGAGTAGGCCAGGCGCTGCAGAATAGGGCGGTACCATTTGCTGTATCCGGAGAAAAACTGGACGGATTGGGCGCCGTATTCCGCTTTTGCTTCCAGCAGTTTGGAGGCGATGGTCTGGTATGCCTCTTCCCAGGATATCGGTTCAAAAGAACCGCTTCCTTTCGGGCCGGTCCGTTTTAGTGGAGTCTTGATCCGGTCTTTCCGGTAGATATACTGGCGGTTGGCAGCGCCTTTGGTGCACAGAAGGCCTCTGTTTAGAGGATGATCCCTGGTGCCTTCCACCTTTATAACCACACCGTCTTTTACATAGGCGTCCACTCCGCAGTGAGAGGAGGGAGAACAGATATCACACATGGTGTGACGTACTTCAATTCCTGTTTCAGGACAGGGAATTTTCGCTTTTAACAGTTCTTCAATTCTTGTCATGGCTGCCTCCTTCCAACTGGTGAATCAGTTCTTCACTCAGCCCTTCCCTTAACAGAACGCCTTTCTGCATATCGGAAATGACCGGATGATGGTTCTGCAATATGCTCAGCAGATGGTTCTTTAAAATACCGCTGATCCGGCTGCCGCCCAGGATATTAATCCCTGCCAGCACGCCATCTTTTTTGACCGCTTCGATCCATAAGTCTTTTTCTTTATTCTCAAATGTAATCCTGGTTCCCTGGATCCGGTTGTCCCCGAACCCGATGAAATCCATATCGAAGAAATGAGTGATGTTATGTAATATGTTGCCTTTAAATTCTTTTTGGCTGCCGGCCATATTGGCCCCCGCCGTGTATCCCTGATAGGCGGCATTGGCCCATAATCCGATGATCTGGGTGGTTTGGCTCTGCAGGTTATTGCCTTCGCAGCAGTCTCCGGCCGCATAGATTCCGGCACAGGAGGTCTGCATATCCTGATCCACCACGATTCCGCGGTTTACCAGAATGGCAGGAGAGGAGGCCAGCGAAGTGTTGGCTCTGGTTCCGATACAGAGGGCGGTCACATCGGCCGGGATCCGGGACTGATCGGAACACTCCACCGACAGGGCAGTTTCGCTGCCCTTGCGGATTGCAGAAAGGCCGGAGGAAAATTTCAGTTTGATGCCTTTCTCCATGAGCCGCTTTTCAATCCGCCCGGCCGTTTCAGGATATGCGGCCAGGGGGAAGATGTGGGGAGCCATATCCACTAATGTGGTGTCCAGCCCATTGTTGTAAAGGACTTCCAGCACTTTGATTCCGGCCATGGATGCTCCTGCCACAACGGCTGAAGACAGGTTTTCCGTATCCAGAAGCTTTTTTAAATTTCTGGAATCATCCAGGGTTCTCATATAGATGGTCCGTTCAGGGCAGTCGTTGGGAAGAGGCGGCACGAGGGAACGGGCCCCTGTGGCGATGAGGATTTTATCGTATTGGCGAACGGTTCCGTCCGCCAGCACTACTTCTTTCAGCTCTGCATTTAAAGCGGTTACTGCAGTATTGGAGTAGATATCAGCCTTATAGGCCAGGGCGATATCCTCCAGTTCGCCAAATGGAAACATGCCCTCGTAGCGGAGCCTGTTTGATGCATAATAGGTGGTGAGCATAGGGTTATAAGGGGCGTCCGGGTGGTCGGAATAGATATCCACGTTTCCTGTGGAATCCGCATCGCGGATTGCGGTCAGCGCATAATAGCCGGCGCATCCGAAGCCGATAATTGCATAAGATGCCATGGTTAACTCCTTTCTAAAGCGGGAAAATGGTAACAGTCAGGCCAGTCTGAGCTGTTACGGAAAATGAACTTCATGCATCTGAATCAACCGGTCCAGAGCCTGTGAAAGCAGTTTTCTGGAACAGCCGATGTTCATCCGCATGAATCCATAACCGCCTGTTCCATAGTGGTTTCCGTCGTTCAGCCCCAGATGCCAGGTGTGAACCAGTTCCTGATGAAGGCTGTCGTCGGTCATATTAAATGAGTTAAAGTCCAGCCACATGAGAAATGTTCCTTCCAGGACGGCCGGTCTGATGTTGGGCGCTGAGACGGCCAGCCGTTCCGAAACCAGCCGGGCATTGCCTTCTATGTAATCCAGTTGTGCATCCAGCCAGCCAAAACCGTGGGTATAAGCGGCGGCTGAAGCTTCCATGGACAGGACAGACGGATTTAAAAGCCAGGCGCTTCTGAGCTTTGAAAATATTTTCTGATGAATTTCCTGGTTGGGGATCAGCATG
The DNA here is from genome assembly GCA_018378255.1 of Clostridiaceae bacterium. Lineage (GTDB taxonomy): Bacteria > Bacillota > Clostridia > Lachnospirales > Lachnospiraceae > CHH4-2. The sequence goes on from JAGZXV010000180.1 coordinate 6,785, forward strand.
CTGGAGATGCCCAGACCGGATATATTGAATGTCTTTCCCGGAGCGACGCAGCTCACCGCAACCGGGTGGCTATCCGGAATAGAGAGAACAGAAGTATACCGGCTGCCAAACAGTTCAATATCGCAGTGGATTTCATCTGAAACCAGGTATACCTGATAACGGCGGCACAGAGATACAATGCGGGAGATTTCATCCGGCGTCCAGACCCGGCCTACGGGATTGTGAGGATTGCAGAAGACCATCAGGCGTACCCCGCCCTTAAATTCTTCCTCCAGCCCATCAAAGTCGATCTTGTAGGTATGGCCCGTGTAAATCAGCGGATTTTCCGCCACCCTTCTTCCTGTGGATTCTATCACTGCCTGGAACGGATCGTAAACCGGCGTCTGGATCAGCACTTTGTCGCCCGGCTTTGTCAGGGCCTGGATGCTGTAGCTGATGGAAGTTACGACGCCGCAGCAGGCGCGTATCCAGTCCTTATCCAGCGCAAGGCTGTGGCGTGCGGCAAACCAGTTTATGATGCTGGTATAATATTCCTCCGATGGAAAACTGTAGCCGAAAATGGGATGGCCGCATCTGGTTTTTATGGCCTCAGTCACCTCTTTGGGACAATTGAAGTCCGTGTCTGCGATCCATAGGGGCAGCAGGTCCTCTTCCTGGAATTTACCCCTGCTCCGGTCCCATTTGATGCAGTTGGTCCCCTTTCTGCATACTGGTTTATCAAAATCATATTCAGGATTCATAAGCGCAAAACTCCTTTACCCTTTTCTTTTAATGTTACTATCAGTAAGATGATAAGTCCAATATATGCTTTTTATTAGTTGATATACAAATCCATATTAATAAATTAAAAATCAGATTAATTAAAATCTAAAATGATAAAAAATGAAAATTCGTTCTTGCAGTCTGGTGATAAGGTTGATATAATTTAGCCAGATTGTTTAGGTGGTATGTTGATTTCACTGAATGGAGGCAGACATGGATATCGTCCAACTGGAATATTTTAAGGCTGTTGCGGAATCAGGGCATCTGACTAATGCCGCTAAGAAGCTGAATGTGGCCCAGCCGGCTCTCAGCGTGAGCATTGCGAGGCTGGAAAGCGAGGTGGGAGTACCCCTTTTTGACCGTATTGGAAGGGGGATTTATCTGAATAAATGCGGCGAGATTTATCTGGAACATGTGGAACAGGCTTTAGATATCCTGAGCAAAGCCCAGAAGGAAGTGGATACCTACTGCAAAAAGCTGGAGAATGTATTGAATCTGGGCATTGTCAGCAAGCCCTTCTCCCAGATGATGCTGGTGCATTTTAAAGAGCAGTTTCCAAACAGCCGGATCAGGCAGATTAACATAACCCCGGACAGCATTGAAGAAGAGCTTCAGAAGAATGAAGTGGACTATGTGATTTCCAGCCGCCTCAGTTCGGCTCCCGGAATTGTGGGTGAGATGATCCGGGAAGAGAAGATGATGCTGGCCGTTTCCTCCGCCCACCCGCTGGCCGGCAGAAAGACTATCCGCCTCTGTGATTTGAAGGGAGAGGAATTTATCAACCTGCCCAAGGAATATGAATACAGGATGATCACGGATGAGATGTGCCAGGATTCAGGCTTTACTGCCAATGTGACCACCGAGTGCTTCCACTGCCATATGGCAGAGATGGTGGCGGCCGGGGAAGGCATCGCGCTGATGACCGAAGAGCGTGCCAGGAAAAATGTTGGAAACAGCCAGCTGGCTTTTATCCCCATTGTAGATCCGGAATATACCCGCAAACATTATATTGTGTGGAAGGCCGGGCACCATTTTAACGGGATGGCGAAAGAGTTCAGAAAATACGTGATCAGTTATTTCGAATCGGAAGGAGAAGGGGACTGTTCGGGATGCGGCTGATGCCGCACCGCTTTCCTCCGTATGAGAATATGATTTTGCCTGGTATAAATTCAGCGAATGAGAACCAGCGTCAATACTTTGACTAAAAAGTGTTGGCGCCGGTTCTTTTTATTTATCAGTATTTTACGGGGTTTTTGACATTTGTCAGAATTTATTTGCCATTAATAATAAAAATCAATAATCATTCATACGTATTTTGATATTAATAGATAAAAATCGTATATTGGACGGTTTATTTGATGATATGATACTATGGGTTTAACAAATAATTAACGGTAAATTGCGGTAATTATGAAAAAATCACCGAGGGTGAGGAATGTCTGGAGGGACTGTTAGATGAAAGACAAACTTGACAAGCTTATGAATCGAGCATTTAGAAAACCGCTGTACCGGATAGCTGTGATCGTGTTTGGCCTTCCCACTTTTATAGTGGCGTTCCTGGGTTTTATGATTAACAGGAAAAAAGAAGAGGCGGAATACGGCAGATACCGGGAAACGGCGAAGAGCGATGCAAAAGCGGATGGAACACTGGAGAGAATACAAGACAGCGCCAAGTATTATCTGGCAAACAAATACCGGTATTTTGGAAAACAGGAAAACAGCGCTGAATTTCAAAAAGAACTGGATAAGCAGATAAAGGCCGATACGGAAGAAGAGATTTCGGCCAGAGTGAAGGCTGCTTACCAAAAAGACGGTAAAAGCGGACAGAAAACCTTTGTACAGTATTTATGCGGTTGTCTGGAGAACAAGACATGGCTGGTGCTGTCGGTGATCACATCTTTTCCGATGTATATCCTGCTGTTGATCTTTTCCAATGCATACAGCCGTTACATATTTGAACGATTGATTATGATGATTTTCGTGGCTTTCGGCGTGGTGTTCGTGGTATTTACCATTCTTCATTTCGCATCGTCCAGCCCAGCGTTAAATGTGCTCGGTGAGACGGCTACACAGCAGCAGATCGATGATTTTAACCATGTATACGGGCTGGATAAACCTTATATCATCCAGCTGTTCCATAACTTCAAAAACCTTGCCACCTTTAACATGGGCAACTCCTATTCGGGCAATGAAGACGTTATGGCTGCTATTTTAAGAAAGTTCCCGGTAACTTTGGAAATGAGCGTTTACGCCTTTTTGATCGCGGTTGTCATATCGATTCCAATCGGTATTCTGACAGCGGTAAAACCCAATACGGCATATGACTATATTTTCATGTTCATCGCCCTGGTTGGTTTGTCGCTGCCTGCGTTCTGGTTTGGTATGATTATGATTTTAAACTTCTCCATCAACACCCATCTGCTGCCTGCCTCCTATGTGGCGGACAACAAACTGTCGCTTTTGATGCCGGCCATTGTGCTGGGAACCCATCTGGCGGCCAGCCTGGCGCGTAACACCCGTTCCGCTTTGCTGGAAGTGCTGGGGCAGGATTACATAGTTACGGCGAAAGCCAAAGGCCTGAGCAATTTAAGGGTAATCGTAAAACATGCTCTCGGAAATGCGATGATCCCCATCGTAACCGTAGCAGGTCTTCAGTTCGGCGGAATGCTTGGCGGTTCTGCGATTATTGAAAAAGTATTTAACGTAAAGGGAATCGGAAGTTATGTTGTGGATAAACAGTTCCTTCCTGATATTCCGGCAATTCTGGCAGGCGTGGTATATGTGTCCATTATTATCAGCCTTATGAACCTGGCAGTTGACCTGATTTATGTATATCTTGATCCCCGTATCAAGTCCAGGCTGAAGAGCCAATAGGGAGGGTGAGGAATATGAAAACTGAAAATTACTTTATTAAGAAAGCGAATATACGGAAGGTAAACCGCTTTCAGGAACAGAAAATACTGGCTTTCGGATGCGGCGGTTCCGCTTTGCTGGCCTTCATTTCGGCGGCCCTGTCATTTGACATTAAGACCAAATCTTTCGGAGCAGCTCCGCTTTCCATTGCAGCGATATTCATCGCAGAGGCGGCCGTGGCTTTCCTGATCTGGCAGGCGGTAAAAAGCCAGATTTTAAAGACCAACGGCATAAGCAGAGGGCTCAGACTGACAGGAATCCTTCTTACGGCAACGATTATAAACGGCAACATCTTCTGCGCCCTTGCAGGGCTGATGCTGATTAAGAAAGATAAAAACCTGGAGTACCTCATTGGCTGCTACATGGTTCTGGTTGAAGTCTTAATCATGATCGTATCCTATATGAACGTGTTTAAACCTTATGTCTGCGATACATTTTTCCTGGGAATGGGAGTTTTAGCGGTTGTGATCCTGATCCATGCGGTCAGCCTCCCTCTCGTGGTAACCCATGTGAATGGAAATAAAGCCGATAAGAAGATGGCAGTTCTGGCGGTGATCCTGATGGCCACCACCTTGACCGGCAACCTGTTCGCCCTGCTTTTAGGTGCGGTGCTGCTGAGAAAGAGCTGGACCAAAGACGATAATGTATCCATCGGATGGATCGATGTGGTGAAACGTCTTTTCAGAAGCCAGATGGCGGTAATGGGAGCTTTTATCATCGTATTTCTGCTCACCCTTTCCATCTGTGCGAATTTGACCTTTGATTATGGAATCGCTGTAGACAATGACTATTCCCTGATTTTAAATGCGCCCAGCCTGGCTTATCCTTTCGGAACCGACGATTATGGACGCTGCGTATTCACAAGAGTTGTATTCGGAGCCAGAATTTCTTTAACGGTAGGTATTGTTTCCACCGCTCTGTCCATTATAGCCGGCATCCTTTTGGGTGCGGTAGCTGGATTTTATTCAGGAAGTACGGATAACATCATCATGAGAATTTTGGATGTGTTCATGGCAATTCCGGGACTGCTTCTTCCAATCGCCATCATCGCGGCATTTGGAACCAGTACGGTCAACATCGTGATCGCCCTTGGAATCGGAGCGATTCCCAGCTACGCCAGAACCATCAGGGCTTCTGTTCTCACCCTGTCCGACGCGGAATTTGTGGAAGCGGCCAGGGCCTGCGGAGCAAAAGACAAGGTGATCATATTCAAACATATTCTGCCCAATTCCATGGCGCCTTTAATTATCAGGGCTACATTGGGAATCGGCGCAGGGGTTACGGCAGTCAGCTCCCTCAGTTATCTGGGACTTGGAATCCCGCCTCAGATACCGGAATGGGGCAACATCCTGAAAGCGGGAAGCTCTTATCTGGAGACAAACGCTTATATGGCCATATTCCCTGGATTTGCAATTGTGCTCCTGGTGCTGGCATTTAACTTTTTAGGAGACGGACTGAGGGATGCACTTGATCCAAAATTGAAGTAGGAGGGAGACGGACGATGGAACAGCAGGAGAAAAAATGTATTCTGCAGGTGAAGAACCTGCATGTGCACTATATCACAGACGAAGAGGAAGTGTATGCGGTCAATGGAATCAGCTTTGACTTGAATGAGGGCGACAGCATCGGTCTGGTAGGCGAGACCGGAGCAGGAAA
>JAGZXV010000181.1 GCA_018378255.1 Clostridiaceae bacterium
GGTGCCGGGACATTCCGGCGCCTTAACGTGTGGGAGGGATTTTTATATGCTGGACATCGACTATATTCTCCAAACCTTGGATAAAACAATTTTGGAAAAACAGATCGGATATCAGAATTTAAAAGATGTAAAGGGAATTATTCTTTTAAAAAACCAGAAAAAGCTGCTGGGCAGCTACCTGTATGTGGGCAGTTATTCCGATGGACTCCGGCTTCTTAAAACCTGCCGCCCTGCAGACCCGGTGACCATGTTTTTATCGGCAGAAGATGTAAACAACACGGTTCTTTCATCCTGCGGACCGCATAATGTGATCATTTCCACCCTGGATCTCATCGATATTTATAACAAAATCAACCTGGTTTTACAGAATTACCTCCATTGGACTTCCTCTCTGATGAAAGCGCTGTGTACCGGACAGACGCTTCCCCAGATCTTGAACATGGCATCTGAGATGATACGCTCCCAGATTTTTGTCCTCAATTCCGGTTATAAGGTGATTGCCGGAAGCCAGTCCCTCTATTTCGAAGAGCCTTTGAGCCGGGAACTGGATAAAAATGGATACCTCTCCTACGAAAGCTCCCTCTGTCTCACAGACCCGCTTCACACAGCGGAACAGATTGATAATTATAAGCTGATAGCAAAGAACGGATTTCAATATCATTTTTACGAAATCAAGTATCACTCCTACGTGCTTGCTACCGTACTTTTGGCCGCAAATCCGCAGTCAAAGGGCATTGACCTCAAGAACCTTTTAATCGAGCTTTCCAATACAATCACCCACTTCCTGTTAAACGACCAGGAAACCACCCTTGCGCAAAATGCCCTGTGCGCCGCATTTATCAAGGATATTGTCGAAGAGAAACTGGCAGAACCGGTGGAAATCCAAAACAGGATACGTTTTCTGCCAAATCCTCTCAAGTCCTTCTGCTGCGTAGTGCTGATAACATTTGATCCCGTACAGCTTCCGGATCCGCCGTATAGTTATATCATGCAGCAATTGGAGGAAATCTTTGTACATACCAACATGGCTGTCTATAAAAATGACATTGTCATCCTTCATACCCAGGAAGGGCGCCCCCAGGCGTCCATGGATTTTGATTATGACAGACTGGATGAACTGCTGAAACGCTATCACGCCTATGCAGGCATCAGCAATGCCTCCCGTCACCGGGTCAGAATCCGAACCATGTATATGATCGCGTCCGCAACCATCCGTTTAGGACGGGCGCTGCGCAGGGAGTCTCTGCCCGAGCGGATGTTTTCCTATGAAGATTACAGCATGTATTATATTGTAGACCTCTGCGCAAAGCAGTATATGGAAGACCACCATCACGATGACCTGATCTACCTGATCCACCCTTCCATCATCAAAATCTGCCGTTATGACGCCTCACATAAAACTAATTTAAGGGATGTACTCTTTTTCTACCTGCTCTGCGGATGCAGTTTAAACCGTACCGCCAAAATCATGTATATGCACAGAAATACAGTGCTCAATAAACTGAATAAAATCAATGAAATTGCGGAGATACCATTGGAGGACGGATACACGCAGCAGCGTATGATCATGTCCTGCCTCATAATGCGTTATTATGAGGAATATATGCACATGACCATACGCCTTTAAGTTTTAACCTTCTTCAGTTTTTAGCTCAGACACTTCCGCCCACCTGGACCATCCGGACATGAGCCGCTGCTGTCAGCCTCAGCTCTTCCATCCTCTCTTTGGACGGAGCTTTGATATTGAGAATGGAAGCCTTTCCCAGGCTTTCATTTTTTGCTTCTCCCAGATTGTGATAGGGAAGCAGATGAAGCGGCACTTCCGGTCCCAGCTCTCTGGCTGTAAATACAGCTGTTGCCTCTATGTTCTCCGGGGAGTCATTACAGCCCGGAATCACCGGTACTCTTATGATCACCGGCACGTTTAGATCGCGGTAAATATGGCGGATATTATCAAGAATGCCTTCATTGGGAACTCCGGTTAATTTCTTGTGTTGGGCCGAATTCATATGTTTAATATCCAAAAGCCCCAGATCCACATGGGCAAATACCCGGTCTATGGTTTCCCTTGATGCAAAGCTGCAGCTTTCAACCGCCGTATGAATGCCTTCCTTTTGGCATTCCCTCAGCAGGCTTTCGGTAAAATCCGGATACATCAGCGCTTCACCGCCGCTGATTGTCATCCCTCCGCCGGAACTGTCATAAAAAATCTTGTCTTCAGCCACCCGCTTTAAAACTTCTTCCACCGACATATTTTTTCCGGCTATTTCACGGGCCTCTGAAGGGCATATCTCCGCACATAATCCACATGCTATGCAGAGGTTACGGTCTGTTTCTGCCCATGCCCTGCCTTCCGATGTACAGAGCCGTACCGCCTTTTGGGGGCAGACGCTCAGGCATCTGCCACAGCCGGTACATTTATTCTTATAACTCATCAGCTCCGGGCGCGGAGAATTGGATTCCGGATTCTGGCACCACAGGCAGCTTAAGGGACATCCTTTCACAAATACCGTGGTTCTGATGCCGGGGCCATCGTGAATGCAGTAACCCTGGATATTGAACACGGGCGCGGTAATCTGCAGAGCTCCTTCTTTCATTCCCTGATTTCCTCCTCCCTTAACAGGTTTATACATAATCCGGCCTGTTTTAGAGCTTTTGTTCCGATCTCTTAATGATCTCATTCTGAACCGCCGGAGTTAAAATTGTGAAGTAAGTGCTGTATCCGGCCACCCGCACAACCAGGTCTTTATACTCTTTTGGCGTGATTTGGGCTTTTTTCAGAGTTTCATTGGAAACTACATTGAACTGAACCTGTTTTCCGCCATTTAACAGATAGGTTTTCACCAGGTTTGACAGTTTCATGATATCCGGTTCTGTTTCCAGAGAAGAAGGAAGCATCTTCATGTTCAGCAGAGTTGCCTGGAATTCGGACTGGTTGATCTTCATAGCGCTTCTGAACACGGCGGTAGGGCCGTTCACATCAGTGCCCTGGGCCGGTGACATGGTTCCGTCGGCCAGAGTTTCGCCTGCACATCTTCCGTCCGGTGTGGCACAGGTATAGGCTCCGCCTGGTGCATGAGCCGTAATGGAAATTCCAGTAACTTTTGGCGGAACGCCGTAAATCGTAGTCAGTTTCAGGGCGCTTTCAGCCCAGAAGTGATACAGTTCTCCGGCGATCTGATCCACATATTCTATGCCGTTGCCGTATTTAGGCGCATCCGCGCACATTTTATGTATTTCTTCGTATCCTTCCCAGTTGGCTTCAATGGCCTGATAGAGCTCTTCCATGGAGAACCTCTTCTCTTCAAACACCAGTTTCTTGACAGCCGCCAGGGAATTGGCCGCGTTGATCATTCCAACCGGGTTGAGTACGGCTGAATTTTCGTATTTCATCTTCCTGTCATTGATATCATGGCCGGAGGAAATTCCTTCATAAGCGAATGCGGAATGAACCACATCGCACTGGGTTTCCCTTGTCAGGGAATTGAGAATGTTGTGTTCTTCGTTGTACATGGACTGGAAATAGGCCAATTGGATCTTAAATGCTTCCAGGAACTCTTCATAGGTTTTAAAGTCCTTCATCTCGCCGGTTTTGGGCCCCAGCTGCTCTCCGGTTGACGTCAGAACACCGTTATGCATGGTGATGTCCAGCACTTTTGGTACGATGAACATGCCGATGGCTCCGATTCTGGATTTACCCGGAATATTCAAGTCCAGGCATCCTGACAGTGCAAAGGAACGGGCGGTTTCAATATCCATTCCCGGCTCCATCATGACGGTGGAAATATAGTTGTCTTCGGAAATAAATGCAGGCATGCCGATTCCGGTTCTGACCAGTTCCATGCCTTTTTTCATCAGTTCATCCGGGGTATCTTTTCCTACGCGGATTGTGATGGTAAACTGAGGCGTCTGGATTTCCTGGGCTGCCTCTAAAACCATATAGGAAATGTCATTGGTCGCATCTTTTCCCGTCTTAGGATCACATCCGCCGATCACCGCATTATGCCACCTGGCCATTCCGGCCCATTTGGAACGCTGTGCCTTACCGCCGCTGACAAAGTTAAACTGCATGATTTTAATTCTCAAGCATTCGATCAGTTCAAGGGCCTGGTCGTGGTCAATGGTTCCCTCCTCCAGTTCCTTTTTATAATAAGGATACATGAACTGGTCAAACCGTCCCAGCGGAGTGGTTCCGTGTGCTACCATCATCCAGTAGAACCAGAAATTCTGAATCGCATCCCGGAAGTTTCTGGACGGATTTTCAGCAATCCAGTGGCAGGTATCCGCCATGCGGAGAAGTTCCTTTCTTCTGTCCTCAGATGCAGTTTCCTCTGCTTTCTTTTCACAGGCTTCTCCGTAACGGTGGTACATCCTTACCATGGCCTCGAGAGAGATAATAACAGCCCTGTAATAATCGGCCTGTATAAATGATTCTTTGTCGTTATACCGCACAGCCTCCAGGGCCTCTTTTGCCTCGTTCAGTGTCTTTGAAATTCCCTCATTGATGATCTTTTCATAGTCCGGAATAAACAGGGAATATCCGATTCCCAGACCCCAGCCAAAGCCGGCTCCGCCTTGTCCTCTTCCCTTTTTCCGGTCCTGCCACGGCGGACAGAGAACGCCTGAACGGATAAATCCCCACATGCGGTCACCGTCATAGAAACGGCCCTGCCACTCATTCATCGTGCGTCCCTTATCGTTCCAGAACTCATCACATTCCCGCCATTTCTTCCTGTCTTCATCGCTGATTTCCACGATTCCGTCCTTTAAAAATTCATCGAAATCTTCATCCGGCCACGCCGGACCCCACACCATTCCTTCCATTCCATTGGGCTTTGCCGCAACATTTCCTACAATCAGCTCATCCTCATCCACATAGATGGTTCTCTTATCCAGGTAATCGGCTGTGGCATAAGCTCTCTGGAGAATCATGGGAAGGCCCTCATGCTTCTCAATGGATTCCTTATAAAGAAGGGGTTTTTCAATGCAGATTTTCAGTTTGCCGTTATTGATCTGGGAATACATGCGTTTGATTCGGTCCGTCATATTTTTCCTGTCCTTTCTAAATTAACCTATTTGGTTTTCCACACTCTTTTTTGCACTATAATTGTATAATTTCAGGTTATATTATTCAACTTTTCAGCCATATCCCAAAGTAATTTGTGCAATTGTGCTCACCCCCCCTCTTTTCTCTCAGCATCTTTGCACTTTATGAGTGCAATGCGTGACAATGGGCGGAAATATTGATATACTAAATTTCAGAATAAAGTTTTTGCATCTACAGGAATGTAATTTGAGAAATAACTTACAACAGGAAAAGAGGTGCCAGTCTTTGTCACACATATCATACTGGATGGAATGTGCAGGCGCTGATCCCGGCCTCTGCCACATCTCCTTCCAACAGCTTCCTTTGATTGATTCCATCCGATTTGCCCGCAATGCGGCGGAGTTCCGGGAGGACACCATTTATATAGGAACCGCCGGGGAACTAGTTGATATCCTGTCGGCTCAGAAAGCGGAAAAACCGGCCGGGGTCACATTTCTCTGTTCCGGATATCACAGCGGTCTGACGGAATTGGCTTCGTCCTGCCGATCCAATCTAATCTGTTCGGAAAAAGATCCCTTTCTACTTCATGACCTGGCTGAAGAACTGGTGCAGCAGTACAGAACCTGGACGGTTCATTTTCATGAACGGTCATCACCAGGACACTCCATTCAGGATATCGTGGATTATGCGGCAGAAATCACGGGATTTTCCATTTACCTTTTAAATACTGCAAACCGGGTTGTATTTTCAAACATCAATCCAGCTATTACAGATTCTGCCCTTCAATCAATGAATGAGAGCGGTATGATGTCCGCAAAAGCGGCAGAGCATCTGATCGATCCGGTTTCCCAGTCCAGGATTCTCCTAAAAGAGTTAAGCCCGGACTGTTTCTGCTGGGTCTACAAGATTATGAAACAGGGGACGGCAATTTCCAATATGATCTTTGCCGCGCCATCAGAGGCCAGAAAGTTTGACGGGTATACGGTGATGGAACTGACCCGGCAGGCGATCCACCGGCTGATGAATGCTGCCGACAGCCTTCCTTACTGGGCCGGGGAACAGTTTAAGACATTATTGCAGGAAATTGTAGAAGGTAAAATCACGGATGAATACGAGATCAACCACCGTTTTTCCATGATTTCCTGCGGCTCCGGGATCTTCTGCAGTTTTATCATCATCGAATTTTCCAATGCAGACGCCATGGCGGAGTTCTCGCTGCCTGTTCTCACAGAGCTGGAAGAATTATTTCCCGACAGCAATACCGCCATTTACGAAGGCTCTATTGTACTGCTGCTCTCCAGGCCGAACCGGGCATTCCAGCCCAGGCCTGTATTTGATACAAATGCCTTCACAAAGCTGCTCCAAAAATACAACGCTTTTGCGTCCATCAGCAATGCCACCAGCCGCCGGCCTCTGCTCCGCACCCACTACATCATGACAAAAAGGATTTTGGCGCTGGGGCGCAAACTGTATCCTGATTCCAGGGAACGGATCTATTATTTTGAGGATTTTGCGGAATATTTTATGATAGATTTATCGATAACCAGCTTCAGCAATCTGTTCGGACATGATGATATCGTGCTGCTCATGCACCCGGACGCCGTAAAACTGGTGAAATATGACAGGGAATCCAATTCCAACCTATTGGAATTCGTTTATCACTACTGCCTCAACAACTGCAACATTGTCCAGACGGCTAAAAGCGCATTCATGCACCGCAACACCGCAGCCAGCCGCCTGGCTAAAGTCCATGAACTGATCCGGGCGGATTTGGAGAATGGGGAAATACAGCAGAGAATGATCTTCTCTTATAAGGTTCACCGGTATTACAGCAGGTGTTCGGATATGGATTTGGCGGAGAGGCTGGAGCGGGGGGAACAGGGAAGGCGATGATGATTGTGTATTGGGTTTAATTAGTGAAAGTTACGCAGAAAAGCGGGGCAGACGGAACACATGACGGTGAAAGGGCTTCTCCAGGGAGACGGTTCCAGGCCCGCAGGAGGCCGGGGCATGGTCTGCGGTTTCAGCGATTTGTTCCAGCCGTCGGCAGCTCTTGAGTGGAAAGGAAGAAAAATGGAGGGGAAATCGCTGACCTCAAAGTCAGCGATTTAGAGGGCCTGAATTGAGAATTTCTTCAGAAATTCTCAATGAATGCACTCGGTACCCTTCATTTTTCTTTTCACTCCAGAGCTGCGACGGCCGGAACCATGAGCTGAAACTGCAGACAATGCCCCGGCCTTCTGCGGGCCTGGAACCGTCTCCCTGGAGAAGCCCTCTCACCGTCCGGTGTTCCGTCTGCTCCGCGTTTCCTGAATTCACGGTGTTATTCCCGCCAATCACTTACATAAAGATTTACATTATCCTCTTTAAATTGCATAGTCGTACTGCCCATCCGGCAGAGTTCCAAAATAATCCGCAAATGATAATTCAAAAATTCTCTCTTTCTTATCTCCCAGATCAATCTGATTTTTTATCAGATATTGATAGATTCCGGAATAGCTGATATCTCCCTGGAGCAGAATGCTGTCCAGCTTACCATCCCGGATGATGGCTTTTTTATAGGACTTGCTGTCCTCCCGGACGAGCACTTCGTCCCCTTCTTCTTCGGTTCCCCTGCCGAGTGACAGTGTTGTCAGTCCAAAGAAATTAATGGTATTCTTCATGCAGTAACGGTCTACATACTGCTGTTTTAACCCGCACATATTGCTTCCGGCAATGGCTCCCTGTTTCATCGCATTGGGCCAGATTCCGGACAGACCGGTTACATCGCCTGCTGCATAGATATTTGGTACGCTGGTCTGCAAATATTCATTGACATCGATTGACCGGTCACCGGCAATTCTGGTGTCCTTAATACAGGCAAGTGCCGGGCGGACACCGGCGGCGACGATTATGAGATCACAGGGGATATCCGTATTATCATCCAACACCACGGTGTTAATATTTTCATTTTCATCCGATATGGTTTTAACTGCTTTTCTGCCGAGAAGAAATCTACAGCCTGCATTTTCAAATAATCTCTGGTATTCCTTTCCTGCACATGGGTCTAACTGGAGGGGGAGGATGCGGTCTGCCATCTCAACCACTGTGACATGGCGTTTTTTCTCAAGAAATCCATAAGCTGCATCCAGGCCCACCAAACCTGCTCCGATGACCAGGATATTTTCTGCACGTTCTCCCATGGCTTTAATGGCCTGGGCATCAGTCAGGTTTCTCAGCCCGAATACATTTCCGGCAGTTCTGAAATCTCCTACCGGGGGAATGAAGCTGTCGGCTCCGGTGGCAATTAAAAGTTTATCATAATGGATTTTAGTCTGATCTTCCAGAATCACATTCTGGTTCTCAGAATCGATCTGTACTGCCTTTTTTCCTTTCATCCAGTATATATTACGGCTTTCGAAAAAGTCCTTTGGCGCAAAATTCAGTGTTAATTCATCCCGTTCTCCGCTTATGTATTTATGAAGCATGCACCTGGAATGTACGTATTCATCAGTGGAGATCATAACAATTGCCGAATCCTTGTCATTTTGGCGAATCGTCTCAGCAGCGGTTATGCCTGCTGCCCCGGCGCCCAGTATCACATAAATCATCGCTATACCTCCTCTACATAAATGGCTTTTTTCGGACATGATTTCACACAGCTGGGCTCTCCACCATGATCTTTGCAGAAATCGCATTTGATCACTTTTGTACGGGTCGCCGCATCTGGTTTTAATACTCCGTAAGGGCAGTTCATCACACACATGAAACAGGAGCCGCATTTCTTTTCATCATAAAATACATGGCCGCTTTCCGGATCTTTTGCCAATGCCCCGCTCATACAGGACATGACACATTCCGGCTGGTCGCAGTGGCGGCAGAAAATCGGTTTATAGGTGCCGTCCTTTGACGCTGTAATATGGTTTCTGGATTCATTTCTGATATCTGTCAGATCCAGATCATAGACGGAACCGGGGTCAGGCCGGTGCGCCTGCATACAGGCAACGGTACAGTTCTTGCATCCGTCGCATTTTGAATAATCAATCATGATCCTCTTCATAAGCTGCGCCCTCCTATATCTGTAAAGCAGAGCGTTTTTCCAGAATGATCTTTTCCAGGATATCTGCACTGTCTTTGGCATCGGAGTTGATGATTACCTGGCCGCCGGTCAGCTGTTTCATATCTTCTGTCAGCACCTGAACCGCAACTTTGCTTCCGGTCACAAACGGAGGCAGTCCCAGATGAAGAGGCAGTCCCAGCGCCAGGCCAAATGCCCCGTCAGCCAACGCCTGCTCTTCCAGCCACTGAGCGGCAGAAAGCACCAGCGGAAGGCTGGGCAGGTCAATTCCCATCTCGGCTGCAATCTCCGTCGCAACGATCTCAAGCCTTCCTATTGCCAGGCAGGGGCCAAAGTTCAGCACCGGGGGAATTCCCAGTTTTTTACATACTGCCCTCAGTTTAGGCCCTGCAAGTTCTGCGGCTTCCGGCGTCATCAATCCACAGTTTTCAATTCCTCCTGAAGAACAGCCGGCGGTCAGCACAATAATATCTCTGGAAATCAGCTCTTTTGTCAGTTCTACAGTCAGCACATCATGGCCGCCTGCCGTCAGGTTGGAGCACCCTACCACTCCGGCAATTCCTTTAATTTCGCCTGCTGCAATCAAATCAATCAGCGGTTTCCAGCTGCCGCCCAGAAACTCTTTCAAAGAGCCTTCACTTACGCCCGTCAGGGTGTTGGAATTTCCATGTTCGGGCATCAGGTTAAGCGGTACCTGTCCCCGGCGCTCTTTGTAGGCTGCTACTATTTTATCAATCATAGCGGTGCTCTGCTCTTCTCTCTTAGAGAAGTCGAATTCCATCATCTCGGCATTTGCTTTTTTCGCCACGCTGTCCAGACAAATCTGTTTTATCATAAGCTGGTCGCAAATAGGCTCGATTCCAGGCAGTGTGCAGTTGAATTCAGACAAAACAGCGTCAATTCCACCTGTTGCCAGAATAGCTTCACTGGTATAGTTATTTCCCGCATGCCCGTCAAATATCTCCGTATAATGGCTTCCGCGAAGCTGTAAATCCTGACCTACGCAGGTACAGCCAACCAGTTTAAAGCCCTTCGCCCCTGCTTTTCTGGCTTTCTCCACCGCATCCGGTTTTGTCAACCGTTCCTGCAGGTCTACAAACATGGTGTGCTGGTGGCCTGTGATCATAATATTGATATAATCAGGGTCAATCACTCTCATGCCTACCGGAGCCAGACGCAGTTCTGGTTCCCCGAGGAGCACGTCATTTAACAGATTCGTCAGTGTGAGACCGTAAATGCCTGTTGAAATTCCAAGACGGAGGCAGTCAACCAGCATATCCACAGGATCAGAATTCAGATTGGTGGAACATTTTACTACGCCTTTAAATACTTCCGACTTGGCGCCGCCCGGCATGATCCCCAGCTCTTTCCACCGTTTCACGCGGGGAGCGTAAGCGATCTTTTCCACCAGGTCCATTTTCACATATTCCGGCTTATAAAGATCGGCAAGGACCGCATCTGCTGCCATCTCCGCTTTTTTATAAATATCTTCCTCTTCAATCCCAAACATTCTGCACAAACGGTCCAGTGCATGAAGTCCCTTTAACTCTCCCTTTATCTGAGCAGTATGCTTCACATTTAAAGCGGTATTTTCCACAATGTGAATGTAACAGCCGGATCCTGCCGCTACGGCACGCAGAAAATTTCTGGTCACAATCGTATCCGAATTTGCTCCGCAGATTCCGCGGGGCGCTTCAGGCGTAATCCGGCATGGGCCGTTGGAACACAGACGGCAGCAGACGCCCTGAAGGCCAAAATTGCACTTAGTCTCCTGGGTATGTACTCTGTGATGAGAGGTCTCCATGGGAAGAGAACGGATAAAATTCTCCAGGGGCTGGTCCGCGCTCTTACAGGTATTGCATCCATAACATTGATTCATAATTAAAATACCTCCTTGTTTTTATACTATACTAATTTAGTACAGATTTGTATTTAATTTTAAGTACGTAAAAATACGTACTTTTATTTACCGGAAAAAAGCTCTGATAAAGGCTTTGATTTTAACTCCATGACCAGAAGGTTCTGTAGTCTGCCAAACTCTCCATGTACCAGGCACGGATGGGATCCTGTATTTCTCGAACAGGAATAAGACGCGCCCATACATTCCGTGATTAAGAGATCCGGATCAATCACCGTAAATACATCATACAGTGTGAGCTCTGCAGCCGGTCTGCACAGGGAGTAGCCTCCGTTACTGCCCCGGTGGCTTTTGAGTATGCCGGACTTTTCCAATTTTCTTGTTATTTTGTATGTGATAGAAACTGTGATATCTTCTTTTGCACTGATTTCCTGTACGCTGACAACGTCTCCTTGGGATAAAGCACGTATTATGCGGACGGCGTAATCGCATTCTCTGGTAAATAGCATCGCTGTACCTTCCTTTTATTCTATTCTATAATACTGTACTAAATTAGTCAAGTTTTATTGAGAAAATTTTATCATTTTTTACAACAATCGCCAAGGGACATTTAGAAAATCCCTTGGCGATTTGATGTAAAACGTGAAGGCTTTTTGAGAAATCCCTTGACGTTTTACTTTAAAACGTGAAGGCTTTTCGGAAAATCCCTTGACGTTTTACTTTAAAACGTGAAGGCTTTTCGGGAAATCCCTTGACGTTTTACTTTAAAACGTGAAGGCTTTTCAATAAATCCCTTACCACCACTCTTTCCCCCTCATCATCCCAACAAAATCCTGTCTCAAACCCCATATCTTTCGTTAACTTCTCGACAAACTCTAAAATTTCCTGCCCCCCGTCATC
>JAGZXV010000182.1 GCA_018378255.1 Clostridiaceae bacterium
CCTTTTGCAGGTATGTTTGTCAAAGATGCTGACCCTGAAATATTAAAATATATGGAAGAAAATGGTTCTTTGTTTGCGGCATTGCCTTTTGAACATAACTATCCTTTCTGTTGGAGATGTGACACACCTTTGATTTATTATGCAAGAAGCACATGGTTTATCAAAATGACAGCATTGCGTGATAAATTGGTGGCAAATAACCGCACAATCAACTGGTACCCTGATAATATCAAAGAAGGTCGTTTCGGCAACTTCTTGGAAAATGTAATCGACTGGGGTCTGTCCCGTGAAAGATACTGGGGTACACCATTGCCCATCTGGGAATGTGAATGTGGTCATAGACACACCATCGGCAGTATTGCAGAATTGAAAGAAATGTCACCTGACTGCCCTGAAAATATTGAATTGCATAAACCATTTATTGATGCGGTGCATTTGAATTGTCCAGAATGTGGCAAATTGATGACAAGAGTACCAGAAGTTATCGACTGTTGGTTTGACAGTGGTTCTATGCCTTTTGCACAATGGCATTATCCATTTGAAAACAAAGACATTTTTGAACAAAACTTCCCTGCAGCTCTCTGTGCAGATTCGCCAAAGCGGCACGATTAACGCATTTGATTATCCCACATTTACTTCATTCCTGCAACCCCTGAATACAGTTCCACGCGGTTAACCGCAAAGCAATTTCTTTCCATTTTCAAAAAAGATCATCTCTTTTTGCTCTGCTGAAAGTTTCTTCGTATATTCTAAGGCCTTTGCATTCTTTGCCACTGTCATTGTGCCCGTGTGGGGAAAATCGCTCCCATACAACAAATGACCTGCCAAAGCCACTTCCAATATAAGCTCCAGCTGCCTTGGCTCCACATATCCAGCCAGGTCAAAGTATGCCTGTTTTAATGCAAAATCCAAATCCGGCCTGTCATCCTTGTATCGCCTAAAAAAAACATCCAGCCGGTCCGAAAGGATTGGCACCAATGCCCCTGCATGAGAGAAGATAAACCGGATATCAGAATAGCGTTCAAATACATGATTCAAACACATATTGATAAATGTTCTTGTCGTATCAAAAAAAAATTCCATCGCTGGTATGGGAAAACCGTTGCAGACGCCTTCCGGTACGCGGGCCGGCTGTGTCGGATGAATATGTACAATGCTTTTTTGACGGTTCATCTCCTCCATAACCGGATCCAATGCCGGATTTCCCAGGTAGATCCCATCTAAATGAGTATTCACCGAGAATCCCTTTGCCCCTTTCAAAAGTGCCCGCTCTATCTCTTCTAAGCTATGGTCCACATCTGGCAGCGGCAGTGCTGCCAGATAGCCTAACCGATCTTCATGCCCTGTAAGCATTTCAGCAATTTCGTCATTATTTTTCCTCACTGCCTCTATCGTCTTTGCCGTATCCTTACAGCAGAAATAGGGAGATGAAATCCCCAACAGGGCATATTCGATTTCGTTTTCCTTCATCATCTTCAACTGTTTCTCCATCCCCCATTCCGGTGTTTTAAAATGTTCCGGCTCAGGTCCATAATGTTCCATTAGAAACTCCCTGTAACTCGTTGTAAGATAGTGAACATGAAAATCCATTTTTTTATACATCCGCTTCCGCCTCCTTGATTATTTTCTCATACGCATTGCGGCTGTATATCTTTTCATATGCTTTCCGGGAAATTCTTCCCTCCCTGGCCTGTTCATCCAACCAGTCTCCAAGAGGAAAATTCATGGTTGAATTGGCCATGTCCGTTCCAAAAAATAAACGGTCCTGATATTTTTCCAGAAACCCTATTCCAAAATCAGGATCCCGCATCATTGCGTTTCCTCCACTGTTTGCAGAAAGATCACAATATAAATTCTTATAGTTTTCCATCAGATATGGAAGTCTTCCTCCCGTCTCTACCGGGCCGTCCGGATAACCGCCGCGCCCTTTTTCTGCACAAGGATCATATTTACTGATCTCATACCAAAAGGCCTGAGAATGGCCAATCAACATTAATTTGGGAAATTTCTTCAGTGCCTCTTCCAATTGATATAGTCCTGGTTCATCGATAATTCCATACTGATTTTGGGGATCAGCGCTTAGATGAAAGAGAATCGGCAGCTCCAGTTCTTCGCTTGCTCCCATAATTTCTTCCATATAAGGATGACTGATGGGCAAATGCGTAACCCATTCCCCCACTCCCACAGCTCCCTGTCTCTTCATTTTCTTTAACAGATTATATGGATTTTTCTCCCCTCGTGGTATATTGCAGAACCAGCTGTAAAACTCCGGGTGCCGCTTTACAATCTCGGCAGCGGCATGATTAGAAGTGAACCTATCATCCTGATCCTCCAATGACATGATAACCGCTCGTTCAATCCCCAACTTCTCCAGATGATTCTTCATTGCCGAACAACCGCTGAATCTTACATGATTAAATTCTGTTTCAGAATCATTTAAGGCGGCATGCACATGAATATCTACTTTCTTCAATGTTTTACCTCCTCAATTTTGATACCTCCGACGTATACAGATTTCACCTCTATCTGATCATCAAATATAATGAGATCCGCATCCGCTCCAGCCGTCAGTTCTCCCTTTTTTCCCTGGATGCCCAAATGCTGCGCAGGATTTTTCGCAGCCATGCGGACCGCCGCCCATAGCGGTATTTCAGCTTCCCGGTAACAAGTTCTTACAAGAGTATCCGCACAGGCAATGCTGCCTGCAAAGCAGCTTCTGTCAGGCATCTTTGCCACGCCGTCTTCTATGATGATCTTCATCCCCATCATCTCCTGCTCTCCGGTTAAATCCGTTCCTGCAAAAGGACCGGAATCCGAGACCAGCATAATTTTATCATATCCCTTGCATTTCACCGCCAGTTGTATCAGTTCCGGCGGCAAATGGCAGCCGTCGCATATCAGCTCCACAGAAAGATCATCGCACAGCAGTCCTGCTTCTGTTAATCCTCCATGGCGGAATCCATTCTTGCGGGTCACCGTGGACATCGTTGTAAATAAATGGATTACACAGGAATATCCATTTCTTTTTGCTTCCAGAACAGTTTCGTAATCTGCCATGCTGTGCCCCATACAGCCTGTAATTCCCTTATCTCTCAGAAAACGTCCAAATCCCATAGCACCTTCTAATTCAGGAGCAGCCATCCATCTCACTATGCTGCCGTCCGACACCTCCCACATGGCTTTATAATCAGATTCCCTTATGGCGCTTTTCTTCAATTTCATACCTGCTCCTGCTCCTTTTGACGACTGATCAGAGGAAGTATATGGGCCTTCAAGAAATAATCCTGGTACAAACGGCAATCCAGGAGTTTTTGACAGTTTTCTCCATATATCTGCCATAGCGGCAACTTCTTCTATCGATCTGCCAAGGGAAGCAGGCACAATTGTAGTTGTTCCGTGAGCCAGATGTGTATGGAGTGCAGTCTGATACTGTTCCCAGGAAGGTTCCATAAAACTTGCCCCTCCTCCGCCATGAGTATGGACATCAATAAATCCAGGAGAGAGATAATTCCCGCCGCACTCAACCACCTCTTTTGCGCTGCCCGCAGCCCATTCCAATTCTTCTCTTTTACCAACACACACAATTTTACCGTGATCTTCCAAAAGGCCTCCGTCTTTTAAAATCCTGTCTGAAAGAATCAAATCACACGACCGAAAAAAACGCATATCTACTGCCTCCTTCTTTCTTCCTCTAAAATATCTACCCTGATACTGATAGCAGCATTCAGGCATTCTCCCGCATTAAGGCATGTGAGCGTATCAGGTGCTATATGAAATGCATCGGCTGGAGCTGACCACGGTTCCAAACAGACAAAATGTTTTTCCGGACGTGACCAGAGCAGCACATATGGAAACTCTTGTGAAAAAGCAACTTCCACTTTATGCCCATTTCCCTTATCAAAAAAAGAAACACAATCCTTACATCCGGACATCATTGCCCCATATTCCCGGACTCCTTTCCACGAAAATATAAATCTTTCAGGTGCCGGATTTCTTGACTGTTCTGATGGGATCCATATTTCGCGGGCATGAAACCGGAATTCCGTCTGCTGCAGAGACGAAATATAAAAATAGGGATGGAACCCAAAGGAAAAGTACATAGGGTTATCAGACTGGTTTATGTAGGTCTGGAATACATAAAGCTTATGTCCCTCGATCCTGTACTCCAGCTCTACACAAAACTGAAATGGAAATGATTTCTCTGTAAACGCGTCCGAAGAAAACCTCAGTCTTAGATAAGCTCCATTCTGCCCCCTGCCAATGTCCAAAATCTCCCATACCGCTTTTTGCGCAAGTCCATGCATGGGCATAGGGTATAAAGTTCCATTGATCGGACAGACATCTTCTTTTAGTTTTCCGCATGCCGGAAACAGCACTGGCATACCGCATTTTGGCCGGTCATCCGATAAAAGATTCTCAAGATCACAATAGATAAATTCTTCCCCATTCTTTTTCAAGCTTACCAGCATACCGCCCCGGGCAGGAAGGATCGTGGCCCTGAGGCCGCTGTCCTCACTTTCCAATACCAGTTTTTCCTGCTCCGGAATTCTGTATGTTTCTACTTCGTACATTACAGACTCAGTCCCCGCTTTCTTTCCGCTATCACCCGCTGAACTTCTTCCATCTTTTCCTTTGTCAGATCATAATATCGCATTGCAATCAGTGTTGCGATATGTCCAAGAATTGGCACCACGCAAAAGCAGATTAATATTACTGAGTTAAACGTTCCACTTACGGGTTCATTCGGAGTGATCTTTACAGCCCCAACGCCGGCATATGCCAGTGCAAACCCGACGATAAGGGTTGACAGTGACGATAATAACTTATCAATAAAAGAAAAAATAGTTGCCACCATGCCCGGAACATACCTGCCTGAACGGTATGTCTCATAATCACTGCAGTCTGCAATCAAAGGAGTTAATGTGGACATGGATACATAAGTGATACATTTCTGCAGCATGTACAGGCCTAAAAATATAAATGGTACTTCCGGATTCGGCTTAATAATATACATTAAAGTCAACAATGTCAGAGATAAACAAGTGGTCGTTAAAAAGCATCTCTTCAGACCAACTCTTCTAGCCAGAATGACCCCCAAAAATGAACAGATAATTGAGGGAACCAATACCATCATGGAAAATTTCCCCTGCAAGGAAGAGTTCAGCAGGATATTGGCGAAAATATAGGTCAATGTTCCGCTCATCAGCATGGAGCCCAGCTTATCTGTAGCTGCAGAAACGATCAGCATCTGAAGCGGACGGTTATGTAATGCGATGTCGAGGTATGCGGACACCTTTACTTTCTCTGTTTTTCCTCT
The DNA here is from genome assembly GCA_018378255.1 of Clostridiaceae bacterium. Classification (GTDB taxonomy): domain Bacteria; phylum Bacillota; class Clostridia; order Lachnospirales; family Lachnospiraceae; genus CHH4-2. Next base: position 5,318 of record JAGZXV010000182.1, read on the forward strand.
GTTCGTAAAATTCTCAGACCGGTCTTTGCTCCATATGCCGGCTACTGCAAGTATTGTCAGAAAAGCTGATAACAAAATGATAATCAGGGAGGCTGTCTTCCAGAGTTCCGGATTTACCATTCCCTTATTGGGAGCATATTCGCCAACTGAGTAGATTTTGGCCAGATATGTAGTAATTAAAAATGGAATAATTGCTGATATAATCTGGCAGCCAAATCCATCAAAAAATGTAAAAATCGGACGCTGTTTCGGATCATTAGTCAGAATTGTCTGCGCCCCTTTTGTACAAATCGTTTGAAAGGTATATCCGATAATATAAAGGAAATAAAAAACTGTCGTATAGATATATTTTCCGGTTATGGACAGCGTTACAGGAGTCCGAAACAGCGACAGCAGGCATGCGCCAATTATTATATTTCCAGCTACCATAAATGGCCGGAATTTTCCAAATCTACCATCAGTACGATCGATCCAAAAACCTACAATCGGATCCGTTATTCCATCAAACACCCGGGTACATGTGGCAATCATCCCTACAATTACTGCCGCCAATCCCAATACATTCTGAGTGTAATAGGCATAATATGCCATTAAAAAATTGGCGCAGTTTGTTGCCACGTTATTCATAGAAAAACATCCGATCTGCCACAGTTTTGCCCTATCATAATTTGTTTGGTTATCCATAATATCCCCCTAAATTTTTCATTTCAGTACGCGTTCCTGATAACCCAATTATAACAGGTACTTTTCTTTGAAGTTAGGATTATTTTATGATATACTGGTATTATCTTATTCTAAAGAGGGGGAGTATCCATGTCTGAATACACGGTATTTCATATGATCGCAGATATGATTGAAAAAGCTACCGGCGTCACTGTCTCTTTTCTTTCCAATACAAAGAGAGAGCTGAGCCGTTATGATCCGTTTCTTTCTTACGGATTATCTCATCTGGAGTTCGATAATTTCCAGGAAGAAAAGATGTACTGTCTGGAAGATTCCCTCCATGTTCATACTATTATTATCAGAAGACGTCTTCCTGATGATATCTTAATGATAGCAGGTCCTTTTTTGACGGAAGAATTAACCAGTGATCGGATAATTCAGGTAATTGGAGCAAATGGCATGCACCCTTCCGTAAAATCTGCCCTGCAGGATTATTATCGTTCCCTTCCCCTTGCCCCTATTACGCAGGTACGGTATTATGCCGGCAGCGCCGGTAGATATCTTTATGGGAAAGCCATAAAGTTTGACATTGTTATGCTGTCTCTGGACAAAGCTGACACAACCAGTCTCCATAGCGATCCAAAAGAACAGCTTATGACTTTTCGGCAGATAGAAAAATGCTATGATTTAGAAAAGAAAATGCTATGGGAAGTCGAACACGGGAACCGCAAGGAAGCCCTGGAAACTTATGAAGCGCTGTATCTTTCCATGCGCAAACAATTAACCGGTAAAAAACTGCTACAGTCTTCCAGATGCTACAGTCATACATTAAATGCTCTGATTCGTAAAGCAGCACAGCAAAGCGGTGTACATGTATCGCTTTTGCACTCTGTATTTCAAAAGCATATGGATAGAATTGAGCAGTCCATGACTGCAAAAGGGCTTCACGAAGGGAATATTATCATGCTCGGAGATTATATCACTCTGGTTCAGAAGCTATCTATGGAAAGCTATAGTAAATCGATTCGCCAGGCTGCTGCATTTATCCTGACCAATCTAAGCACCGAATTAAACTTATCCGATCTGGCTGATTTGAGCAATTTGTCTCCTACATATTTAGCATCTTTGTTTAAAAAGGAAACAGGAAGTACCGTTGTCCAGTTTATTACGAAAAAGCGCATGCAGCTCGCATCTAACCTTTTAATCAATTCAGGGCTTCAGATTCAGGAAATCGCACTGTATCTTGGTTATCAGGATACCAGCTACTTCTCTCGTGTATTCCGTAAAGAAATGGGGATGCCGCCGCAAGAGTATAGAAAAACGCAAAAAATTCTTCATATTAATTCCAGGTACTCTTCATCTTAAACTGCTTCTTCCGGCTCGCAGTCAGTAACCTGCATACGCTTTTTCTGTATATGAAATAAAAAGGGGGAATCCGGTACAGACAGTCTTTGATCCAAGGCCGTCCGCTCAAGATTCCCCCTTTTTCCGATATAACTCAATTAATAAAGATTTTTCAATACTTCAACCCAAACCCCAATTCATAGTAATTCCCCAGTTCATCCCTATAAGCGTAAGCTTTGCCGTTCTCATCCTTCATACCATCCGGCATATACCGGTCTTTGTCATACCCTGGCACATCGTTTGGAGAAACGCATACTCCCAATTCGTTAACAGCGATCACCGAATCGTCTTTTGGCAGCGTAAGCGGCATTCTTCCTGAAGGCTTTACTTCCCCCATCATCACATCCAAAACAGCATCCGTATAAGTATCGAAACCGGCCAGCAGCGCGTCCACATAAGGTTCCACATTGCCAACCATCCAGGCCAGGGTGAAATTGATGCAGGATATCACTTTTCCGCCATTCTTATGCACCGCTTCATAAATATCTTTGATTTTATCCACACCGGACAATGTGGTCTCTTCATGACAGGTATCCGACGGACACCCGGATTCGTCCACATCCGGCACCTGCTTTTTATCACAGATATCCAATTCCAAATACCCTTTCGTAGCGTTGAAATATTCTCCGGAACTGGGATTTGCAAATAAAATGGCATAATCAGCATTTTCGTAGGTACCGGTCAGAGTAAGACCGCGTTTTTCTTCAAGAGACTTTCTCAAAATCTCAGTTTCCTTTTCCGCCGCCTTCCCGTCTTTTTTGAAACACTCCACATATACCTTTTTCTCCTTCATTTTCCCTGAATCCAAAGGCAGAAGCTGTGATTTATTCTTAAGCAGCACTACAGACTGCAAATGTACCTGGTAAGCGTCCTTCCAGTGTTTTTCCTCTGCAACCACTTCTGCAGCCGCATCCGGGCTGCGGTATGGGTTTTCAAACAGCCCCAGTTCAAACTGTTCCTTTAAGGTCCGCTCTGCAGCTCTGTTTAAAGCTTTTTCAGATAAAACAAGCTGGTCCGCCGTATATCCTTCCGGCACCGGATGCCCCTGTGTGGTATAATATCCGTTTCTCCATCTTTCATATGCTTCTTTTGCAGAAAATACATCCAGTGAACCGCTGATCATATCCACACCTGAATTGACAGCAAGGGCAATCCGGGACGGCACATCAAGTTCCTCCACTCCCCATGCCATTTTGTTGGTAATTCCGGAATCACTGTTCACATATCCTTCAAATCCCATCTGCTCTCTCAAAAGAGTCTCGATGAAGAAGCGGTTGAATGCAAAACCAACAGGTTTCATATCAATTTCATTGCCCCGCATATCATACTGTTTTGCGCTCTTTTCAGCCGCCGGTTTGGCATAATAGGGCATGATTGAGGATGCATGTCTGTCCACAGCAGTCAAAAATGCAGGCAGGTGATATTTTTGAAGACTGTTTTTGGTCTGGTAAACATTCCATTGCCCTTGTACGTAATGGGGATCGAATCCATTTTCCCTGGCGCCTCCTCCTGGAAAATGTTTCACTGTAACAGCCACGCCGTCTGAAACAACTCCATCCCGGCTTCCCTGGATTCCGGGTATCAGGCGTTCCATAATCTGAGTAACCAGTTCAGGTTCTTCACCAAATGTCCCATACGTCCGCTGCCACCTGGGATCAGTGACCACATCGGCCATGTACATATATCCTTTTTTCAGGCCTGCCGCATCCCATTCTTTACGGATGCATTCCGCAAAATCATCAATCAGTTCAGGCCCATTTCCCTTCACTGCCGCCCCGATCCCCAGAGTTCCGGGCCATGTGGCAAATACTCCTGCTGCATCGTTCATCCCAAATACCATTTCCCCGTTTTCATTGCGGGAATTGGAGGTGATCAGCATGGGAAGGGCGTGCTCTCCTTCTTCAGCCAAAAGGTTTAGCTGGTTGATCCAGTCAGCCAGGTCCTCCGGCTTCGGGTTCTGGCGGAATATGAAATGACGGATGCCCATTTCCTTCACTGTGTATGTAGTTCCATAGGATTTTTCCACATTAAAAATAGATTCGTCTTTTTCAATCATCTCTTCATCTAACAGCCCGGTACTGTCTACCTTTGTCTTGTCCTCCTGGAACAGTCCCATTTTCCAGGAATTCAGGAACAAAAGGCCGAATTTCTCTTCCGGCGATAATTCCTCCGCCAGGGCCTTAGCCCGTTCCTTTGGTGTTTTTCTCCAGTCCTTATAAACGTTCAGCTTTCCGTCCCCATTCAGATCTTTGAAATACAGCCCATCCTGTTCGATAACAGGCTTTACAGTTACTCCGATCACCGGACCGTTTTCGTTTTTAAAATAACGTATGCGCGAGGTTGCTTTTTCCATAATTCATCCACTCTTTCCTATTCTTGGCCTGCTTGGTTTATGGTTTTATTTTAACACAATGGAAAATTAGTGGTTAGGATTATTTTCTTTTAATTAGTATTATATTATACTTTTTATAGCATATAATAGCAAAGGTTCTTAACTCTTGATAATGGTACAATGCGTTGTGACAAAGGTTCAAAATATCCAAAGCAGAACGTTCTGCCCGAAACTGCGTTTATCCCCATACAGGGTTACAAAGAGTTATTTTCATAAGGCATACAGGATCACCCATCTTTATGCTTTTCAGTAACTCTACATCAACATCACAGGCAAATGCTTTTTCAAAAAGAACTTTGCTGTAACCAGTCGTACACTGGCACCATGCAGTAGTCTCTAATTGTTCTACATCCGCAAGCATCGGACAGGGACAAAACTCAAATCGCAGAAAGAGTTCCCCATTTTTACAAAACAGCCCGGCGGCCTTTGCTTTTTCTGAATTTGTTAATTCTTCTATGCTTGTGGAACCTTTCATCAGTTCCTTTACAAGCGCAAGTTTTTCGTCCATTCCGTAACCGCATTGACAGTTCATTCGTATTTTTTTAATGGTATCAAACGGAAATTTACCTTCCAAACGCCGCATGGCTGCCTTCACCCATTCAGAATTACTTTCTGTTTGAGCTTCCTGCTCACAACCGTATACAACTTCACTGGCTGTATTTGCATCACTTTCCGATTTAACAGCTTCATAAATTGTTATCTCTTGAATTTTTCTTATATCAAACATACTTACCTCCGTATTTGTCTCAAATCAGTTAGCAGGCAGGTCACAACACTGGGATATCCCGGATGTTAGGAGTATCTTCTTCACCAGACAGCACAAGGCGGCCTCCTTCCTATCAAAGTATTTTAAATACTTCTTAATTATAGAAAGAAAGCCGCCCTGTCTGCTTCTGAATTCTTGCTCTTATGAAACCGGGATGTATAAATCCATCACAACTCTGTGATTGTCCCAGTCAATGTTTCGGTAAATATTCAATCCATACCGCTGTGTCATCTTGTAACCACTTTGAGGGAGCCAAATGCTAAAAATCCCTTGTAGTGTCTCAAAAATGTCTTTGATTTCTCCAATGAAATGATATACAATCCATTGGCCGCCTCCAATCCATACGACATTGCTCAAGTTACAATCATGATCTACAGTCATACAAATATCGCAAATACATTGCGCCACATTCGTAATGGCCGGATCATGAAAAAAACGCTCTACCAAAATGGTCTTTTCGTTTATAAAAGCCTTGTTCTGATCTAAAAACTGAAACCACTCCTTTTCAAGGTCTGCATAGTTTCCAATAAATCGTTCATACAGCACAAACAGATCGTCCAGCACCTGAACTTCAATTTGTGCGGCATATTCTTCCGCTGTTTTAAAGTGAACAACTCGCTCCGGACTAAAGGGAACGGCCATACTTTGAGCAGATATGGACTGCCGAAACATAACGGGTGATGTGTCATGGTGCTTTCTAAATAATGTACTGTAATTGGAAGCGCTATATCCGTAATCCAAACCAATATCTGTAATTGTTTTCGTTGGGTTTAGCTTCATGTCTATGGCACTTTGGTCAACTTTACAGCGCTTGATAAACGCATAGACGCTTTCTCCTGTTTCTTCCTTGAAGATTCTACTGAAATGGTATTTCGATACATAAAAATGAGCGGCTACAGTATCAAGCGATAAATTTTCATCTAAATGCCGCATAATATAGTCAATACTCTGATTGACAAGTTTTTTCCTATCCATATACCGCTCCTCAATGCTGCCCCATTACCATTCTAAAAAATTGCCTTTGTCTCATCACAGACACTTGGCATGATTAAAAATAACCGGCACCGTACATATCATATCGGCAGCAGACAGCCGTGGAGAAGCAAAATGCGGGGCGGGCGGCAGACCGGGCGTGGGACTTTGGTTTCTCACCGGATGGGATTTGAGGCCCGCAGGAGGCCGG
>JAGZXV010000183.1 GCA_018378255.1 Clostridiaceae bacterium
GGGAAATCGCTGACCTCAAAGTCAGCGATTTAGAGGGCCTGAATTGAGAATTTCTTCAGAAATTCTCAATGAATGCACTCGGTACCCTTCCTGTTCCTCCCTTTCCGTCCTAGAGCTGCCCCGGCCGGAACCATGAGCTGAAACCGCGGACCGTGTCCCGGCCTCCTGCGGGCCTGGAACCGCCTCTCTGGAGAAGCCCCTTCACAGTCCGGCCTTCCGTCCGCCCCGCATTCCCTGGATTCCCGGCGTTACTTTCACACCCCCCGCTAAAAAACATCATCCCTTATCCCTATAACTCTGCGGAGACATTCCCGTCATTTTCTTAAAAACCTTTAAAAAATATTTCACATCTGAATACCCCACATCCGCAGCGATCTGATAAACCCTCATCGGCGTGCCGGACAGCAGTTCTTTGGCCCGTTCCACCCTGTAATTCATCAGGTATTTGGAAAAACCAATTCCTGTCTCCCTGCTGAAAAGCTGGGAAAAATAAGAATTGCTGATCGATAAATAATTTGATAAATCCTGTACCGAAATATCTTCTTTATAATGAAGATGGATGTATTTTAAAGCATCCCGGATAATCTTCTTCTGCACATTTTCGCTGGATGCGTAAACACTGTCGGAGAGAAACGCAAAAAAGCTTTCCAGTTTTTTTCTGATATCCGGTATATTTTTTATTGAGAATACCCAGGTAAGCACTTCATTATCTTCCTCGATCTGATGGTTGAGCAGTTTTCCGGTCTCTTCTGTAACAGCAATGCACTGGTTCATAAGCCGGAACAGGATAGCGCCCAGTTCAGATTTGCTGATATACGGCGATTTTTCCAATATTTCGTCCAGCAGCCTTCCGCCGAAGGCAGAAGCCCATGGGATACCCTTTTCCCTGAATTCCTTTATAAACTCAGGAATGATATCGCTGCATTGGTGCACAGCTTCTTTATGGATTCTGGCCAGCTCATAATCTGACAGAATGGAGGCTTGGGGGAGCTGCATTGAATTTTCCACCAAAAGATTCAGTCTTCCCAAGACCTCCCTCAGCCCGTCGATTCCCATACCATTACCGCCTACACAGCAATGGTACTGATCCCAGATCTTCCCAATCTCCAGGCGCTCAAACTGGTTTTTCAATAACTGGGATAGATCCCGGTTCTGATCTTCACTGTATACAATGACAACTGCCGTATTCAGATACGGAATCAGCTCATAACCGGAATCTCCGTAAAAAACTTCCTCCAGCCTGTTTTCCAAAACTGAAAGGACACGGCTCATAGCTCCTTCTTTAATGCCGTCAAACTCCCATAAAGAGCCGCTGTACCGGTTCATTCCAGCCATATCGATCCCTAAAAATCCACCCAGTATCGCTTTTACCGCATCGATGGGCTGTTCCTGATCAATGAGCTTCATATAAAAAAGATGTTTTAAGCCAGCCTCTTCTTCACGGCCAAATAAGGCCGATGACTTTTTTTCTGTCTCCCGGATCATATGGACCGCTCTTTTTACCGCTTCCATGAGGCTGGCTTCATCCACCGGCTTTAAGATATAATCGACCGCCCCCATTCTCAGTGCATCTCTGGCATATTCAAACTGCTCAAATCCGCTTATCATAATGGTCTTTACAGCCGGATACTGTTCATGTATCCATTTGATCAGCTCTGTTCCCTTCATCTCAGGCATTACCACATCGGATATGACAAGATCCGGTGTATCGGCCTTCATTTTTGCCATCGCATCAACCGCATCCACAGCTGCCGTTACGGAGGATATGCCGCATGACTGCCAGTCGATTGTTCGGGTCAGGCCTTCCCTGATCCATTCTTCATCATCTACAATCAGTAATTTGTACATCCGAATCCCCCTTTACCTGTATTTCATTTTTGGGTATCACAATCGTAATTGTTGTCCCTTCACCTTCCTTGCTTTCTATCAAAAGGCTTCCCTTTTCCCCATATGCCAGTTTCAGTTGGTTATAGATATTTCTAAGGGCAAAATTGCCTAACGAAGTATCTTCTTTTTCAATGTCATTCTGCAGGCTCTGGAGTTTTTTCTCTGACATCCCGATGCCATTGTCTTCCACCACCAGCTTAATGCACCGGTCCAGATCAACACCGGATACAATGATAATCCCCTTTTGGCCGTTCTGCTCAAAGCCGTGCATCACGGCATTCTCAACAAGAGGCTGAAGCAGCCATTTGGAAATGGGAAAATCTTCTATCTCCTGCTCGATGTCCACAATCAAATCCATCTTGTCTCCGAATCTGAGTTTTATGATATCCCAGTATGCATACACCAGTTCCACCGCTTCAGATATGGTAACGACTTCCCGGCCCTCCTGAAGGCTTTTCCTGTAATAATTGGATAAGGCAAATGTCATCTTTGCCACTTCATCATTTTTCCCCATCCGGGCCATCCAGTGGATCGTGTCCAGCACATTGTAGAGAAAATGTGGGTTAATCTGAGACTGTAAAAGTTTAATCCGCGCATTCTTAGCCAGTAATTCCTGTTTATACAGCTTCATATTCAATTGTGTCACCGTTGTAAGCATTTTATTGAAGTGACCGCCTATTTCACCAAATTCATCTTTTTGGTTTTCCAACGGGCTGAGTGTAAATCTGCCGGATTCATTATCTTTCATTGTCCCGATTAAACTATTCATCGGTTTATAAAAAAGGTGATATACATAAGAACCGAAAAATAGGATTAAAACGACGGAAACTGCCAGTATAAATTTTGTTATCACACTCACATCCCTGATAACATAGTCGATTTCGTTCATCGGCATTACTGAGATCAGATGGCATCCCGTCACCGCCGATGTTGTATAAACATAAAAATCATCCTCCTGAATAAAATATCCGGCCTCTCCTTCAATTCCTTCATCCAGTTTCAAATCGCCATACTCAGCCGTACTGCTCAAAAGATGAAAGTCCTTATCTGTCATATAGACATTGGCCCCTGGAGTAGTTTTCAGTTCGGCCAAAAGATTATCAATCGTAGACTTGTTTATATTGACATAAAAAGTAAATAATTCCTTCTGCTGATAGATACAGGTTCTCTTGGCGCTGAGCAGCTTCTGGCCTGCGTAGGTGCTGGAACTGGGAAGATAATTCACCAGGTTTTTATCGATCAGATACAAGTCTGATTTGTGGCTGGTCTGTCCAATCAGACTGGTCCAGCCGAACTGGTCAAACTGTCTCTCCGGCGTATAACCGGCTGTTTCCGTTGAAAATCCTCTTTTGTTTTTCCAGTCCACCAGAAAAATGGAATCAATATTGGGGTTCGTATTTTTAAGCTTCAGTAGTGAATCTCTTATGTAAGCCGTATTTTCATAATTCTGATACGGCGTCATGGAACCAACATCCAGATCAATTCGTTTTTGCAGTTCTTTATCAAACAGAATATTGGCCGACACATTATCCACTTCTCCCATTGTGATATCCACTAATTTCAGAATATAATTCAGACTGTTTTGCTGTGAAAGGCTCATTTCCTGTTTCAGAACCGATGTAGTGCGGTTCAACAATAAAAGCAAAATCAAAGTACATGGAATTACCGTTATGGTAATCATAAAACAAATTAGTTTAAATCTTATGCTGTTTATCTTCTTCACGTTTTGATATCCCTTCCCGCCAATAGTGAAATCCATAGCAAAAATCTCTGTTATAAACTAGTTTATCAAAAACATTTTATAAAATCCAGAAATGAATAAAATTGCCGTTTCAGCAGATACTATTCTAAAAAAAGGAGATAACAAAATGGACCTTAATGATACAATCTGCCCATGTCTTGGAATTACAAACGGGATGATCAAGGATGCCGTTGATTCCGGCGCCAGAACTTTAGAAGAAGTACAGGAAATAACAGAAGCAGGTACTATATGCGGTGCATGTCTGGATGATGTACAGCAGTTAATTGATGAGCTTGTTAAAGGAAAATAAAAGGATTCCCAGACATTATTTTCGCCGCCTGTCCGGTATTTATCATCAATTCCGGACAGACGGCGAATACAATCATCTCTTTTTTACATAAACATCGGCGTAATAAACGCCAAGGTCCAGCGCTTCCTGATGATGGGCTACCGCCATATCGATCTTCTTTCCTTTTATCATCCCTCCGGTATCTTCCGCCCGGTATTCCTTACCATTGATTATGACTACGGAACCTAATGGAATCAGCCTTGGATCCACTGAAATCAGACCCGGACGCACATCCAGCCCGGTCGCCGTCTTTCCGCTTCCGGTTCCGCATATATGCTTGTATTTTTCACAGCAGTAATGACTGATTTTAAATCTTCCCATGTAAACCGCAGTTTCCTCTTTGGACAGATATTCTGATTTAATAAAGGCCGTCATGCCTTCTTTTGAAACCATACTCCAGCCGCCCAGTTCCAGCAGCACTTCGAACTTTTCATTGTATCCGGTATGTCTGTATACTCCGCAGTTTGTATTGGGTTCCATTCTGATGTTGATATCATTGGACACCGCATATCTTGTGGTGGTATCATCAATATATTGTAATCTTTCTATAAACTGTTCCGCGGTTATGATGCGCGCTTCCTTTTCATCCGCCCAAACAGCGGCGCCTGGTACTGTATTAATGGTTAACACGGTTATCATAAATAACAAAAACTTTTTCATCTGATCTCCTTAACGCTTAAAAATATGACTTTTGCTTTTTCAACGGGCACACCGGCCGTCTGCATATTGTCTTTTAAAGCCATGGGGTACCCCTCATATTAAGAAATCATTGACAAAATAAACCGTTTTATTCCATTTTTATAAATATTCTTTCTCTTAATAACCATTCAGACGGCTGTAAAATTGGCAAAAAAGCTTCGTCAGGCTAAAGAATGTTTGAAAATTGCTTTCTTAACCGCTTTTTCATAACGGACAGAATGTATAAATTATTACTATCTTTATCCGTTCTTTCCATGTTTCCTGTCAGCTGCCAGAACTCTGCCGATCTCTTTCAGCCAGACCCCGACATCGATTGGTTTTGTCAGGTATCCGGTCATTCCAGCCCTCTGGGCTGCTGCGATATCCTCTTCATAGGCATTGGCGCTCATGGCAAAAATCGGTATCCCGGAATCAGCGCGCTCCGATGCACGTATTCTCCTGGACGCCTCGTATCCGTCCATCTCCGGCATCTGGATATCCATCAGAATCAGATCATACTTACCAGGTTCCGATCCCATAAAGTCCTGCACGCATTCTTCCCCATTTTTCGCACAGGACACCCCGGCCCCGGTTTCCATGAGAATATTCCGGATTATCTCCAGATTCAGTTCATTATCCTCTGCCAGCAGAATACACCGGTCCTTAAAATCAAATACGTCCGGTTTTACAAATTCAATCCGGCTTCCTTTCTCTGTTTTATTGGATAACATATGGAGTAAAACAGACCGGAATAACGGCTTTTGGACGAATCCGGTAATCCCCGCAGCCTCAGCTTCCTCTCTGAAATCATCCCAGGCATAGGCCGCCAGGATCATCGGTATACCGGATTCACAAACATTGCTTACAAAACCCACATCTCCTCTTGCCAGTAAATCCTGGTCGGCCAGGATGAGGCTGATGTTCTGTTCTCCCGCCTTTAAGATATGTTTTGCCGCCTCTGCTCCATCGGAGGCCCATAAAGCCCTGATGCCCATATGTTCCAGAGTCTTAACAGTTTCCTCTCCCTGTTCTTTTTCGCCGCCCGCCACCAGAACTGTCTCACAGGCGGCTGGCCGATTCTCTTCGTCCTGCCGGTAAATGGTAAGAGGAAGGGTTACGGTAAATAAGGTCCCCCGGCCCTCTTCGCTTTCAACCTTAATGCTTCCGCCCATAAGCTCCACAAGCTCTTTGGTGATTGCCATACCAAGGCCGCTTCCTTCTATTTTGTCAACCTTGCTGTCCCGTTCCCGGACAAATGCGGAGAACACATTTTTTAAGAACTCCGCTTTCATACCGATTCCATTGTCGGCAAAAGAGAAACGCAGATTGGCGGTATTGTCATCCTCTGTTTCTAATTCTTCGATCCCGATGACAATGCTGCCGCCATCCGGAGTAAATTTAACCGCATTCGTTAAAATATTTATAAATATCTGGCTCAGCCTCAAGCTGTCGCCTTCGAACTTCTCATGTTCAATCTGATGGAGACGGATGGAAAACTGCTGGTGTTTCGCACGTATGAGCGGATAGATCATATCCACCATCCCCTCTGTGATATCAGCAAGGCAGAATGGCTCGCAGTTCAGAACTATCTTACCACTTTCAATTTTGGACATATCCAGAATGTCATTGATCAGCCCCAGCAGATGGCGGCTGGAATGGGTGATCTTCTTTAAACAGTCCTTCACCAGCTCCGGTTCATCCGCATGGGTTCCGGCTATGGCCGTCATGCCCATGATCGCATTCATAGGCGTGCGCATATCATGGCTCATATTGGCAAGAAATACGGATTTTGCCCGGTTTGCCCGCCTTCTGCTCTCCAGACGCAGAAACATGGTGCAGACCACCAGGATCAGCAGCAGAAACACCACTATGGAGGCAATGCAGAGGGTGATCAGGTTGTGCAGCAAAACGGCCGTCCTTTTTGTGATGACGCCCTGCGGCACAGTGCTGACCACCGTCCATCCATTTACTTTCATAGGACGGTAATATGCAAATTTTTCAATGCCGAAATCAGAATAGGCCGTCATGCCCTCGCGCTGTTCTAAAATATCATCCCGCATCTCATCCAGGCTGTATCCGGAGGAAAATTCCATATTTCCCAAAGACTGGAACAGATTGTTATATTCCATACTTCTGGCATGAATCACCAAATCCCCTTGTCTGTTTATCACATAGGAATATCCTTCTTTATCGAAACTGTCCACCTGGACGTCTTCCCCCAGCTTGGCAGTACTGACCAGAGCCGCCAAAACCTGCCCTCTTTCTCCCGGAACAGGAACCGACATCATGACGCCACCCACCGCTTTATCATAAAAAATCCTTCTGGTAATATCTGATATATAAGTTTTCCCTTCTGATGCCGCCTTAAAAAACTCTTCCTCCGACACGTCTTCCGGTTCCGTAAATACAGCTGCTTCCAACCGGCCGTCTTGACCGGCAATGCCGATATATTCAAAGCCCAATTTTTCAGCTATATCTTCCAGATAAGCCGCCTGCTGTGACGTCTCCTCCATGGATGAGACAAACGCTGCCGCCAAACTTAATTCCATCAGCTGCTCCGACATCATCTTTTCCATATAATTGGAAATGTAGCTGGATACCTCAGAAAGGCGGGACCGGTTCTCCTCTTTCAGAGTCCGGTCGAATTTCCGGATATAGTTAAAAAACAGAACGCCAAACACTGCAACGATGCATAACAGCGCTGCAATGGCAAATAAAAAACGCGATTGTTCTTTATTGAGCTTTTTCATCTGTCCATTTCCTCTTCTTCCTAAATTCAAGGGCACAACAAAGCCCTCTTTTGCCTGAGCTTATCCATATCATTCAAACACTTCTCAGCCGTATGATCTCCTTTAGAAATCATATAATCCAGAATACAGACCGCATCTGATTGGGAAAATCCTTTGATGCTGAGCCAGGCGATGGAATCATTGTACTGTTCTTCAATCCACCTGGCCGACTCCACATACTGAGGCGTAGAAATGCTGGCCTTCTGTCCTTTAAAAACAGGCGCCGTATAAATTCCTTCAAATGCATCATTATAATTAAAGGGATCAGCCATAAAGGAGATCAAATCAAGAGCTGCCTCCACCTGCGCCCCATGACGGTTCACCATTAAAAGCGATAGGTTAGGTCCCTCAAAAGTTCCGTTCTCAGGCACCCCCACAAAGGCAGGCATCAGACCAAAATCAGATGGATTCCCTTTAAAATCAGTATACAGCCAGGTATCCCAGCAAAGCATCATGGCATAGTTGCCGCTTTCCAGGGCCGGGCTCATTCCATCCCAGTCATTTTCCATATAATTTTCTCCCAAATAACCGTTTACTGCCATATCACGATACCAGTCCGCCACGACTTTCATCTCCGGTAAATCGGCATAGCCTAAGCTTCCCTGATTGATTTTATTCAAAATTCCATCTTGTTTGACAATCGTATCCAACGGAAATTGATAGAGCATCATCGTAGGAGATGCGCAGGGAAGATAAAGCGGGGTGATCCCATTTTGGAGCAAAATCTCACATGCCTGCTGAAATTGTTCCTGCGTTTTTGGGGGAGTGATCCCGTACCGTTTAAACAGTTTCTTATTATATAATGTTCCTGACACGGATGCCTCCCAATGGGGAAGCCCGATCACCTTACCGTGATAGATCGCCTGATTAATAGCAGTATCAGTCAGATCGTCCACCCAAGGTGCATCGCTGAAATCATAAAAATTCTCATCCGGATAGAACGCATCGATATTGACACCGCCGAAATATAAGAGTACATCCATTCCCGGCTCCCCATCCATAAGCGCCCCAGTCACCTGTTCTTCCATCTGATCCGGTGAAAATGCTTTGATTTCCACCACATTCCCGGTCAGATCCTCATACCGCTTAAATGCACGTGTTAAATAACTGCGGTTTAAATCGGATTCCCTTCCCCATACAGTTATAGTCCGCCCGGACACAGTTCCCCACTCATATATGGGCACCGCTTCCGCTTCTGTCTTCTTCTCCCCCGGACTCGCACAGCTGCACAGACAAACTGCCGCCGCCAGCGCTGCCGCCCGGAAGATCATTCTTTTTCCCATAATCCATCTAAGCCTCCTGATATCTGCTATTATAGCATAGAATGGGAGACGTATAAATCGGAAATTCAGGAAAACTGTCCCACCATAAAAGGATGGCAGGAAGTGTCCGAATACCCGGATCATTTCCTGCCATCCTTTTTATTTACATCTCATTTTTAATATATCCAGCCAGGTTATATGCATGGTCGGATATACGTTCCATATTGCTGATAATATCCAGGAACACCACGCCTGCCGAAGGAGCGCATTCACCGCTGGAAAGGCGTTCAATGTGCTTTTCTCTCAGTTCCTCTTCTATGCTGTCAACATCATCCTCATACTGGCTGACCTTGCGCACAGAATCCATATTGCCATTCTGCCTCGCATCGATGGCATACTCAAATGCTTTTAACACGGAACTGCTGATCTCTTCCAGATCGGCAATTCCCGTCTCTGAGAAATCAAGATTGTGTTTTACCATATATTCTGCCGATTCTGCCAGGTTCTCCGCATGATCTCCCACCCGTTCGATATCGCTGACACTGTAGAACAAATCATTGACAATTAACTTCTGATGTTCGGTTAAGGATAAATTATCCACTTTAATCAGATATTCGGTCAGAAGTTTTTCCATGTTGTTGATCACTTTCTCCATCTTATAAACTTCTTCTACCTCATCTATATTGCCCGTAATTATGGCATCTATCGCCTTTTTAACGTTAGCTGTTGCAATCTGTCCCATATGAACCACTTCCAAAGCGGCCGTTTCCACCGCAAATGCCGGCGATTCGAAAATCCTTTCGTCCAGATGGCGTCCTGCCAGAACCACCTCTTCGTCTTCTCCGGATTCCCCTTCATCCACACTGCTTTCCGGTTTTTCTTTCACCAAAATGCCGGACAGCTTAACCAGCTGGTTGGCAAATGGAAACAGCAGCGCCGTATTGGTCAGGTTGAATATGGTATGGAAAATGGAAATCTGTACGGCAGAAATCCCGCTGGTACCAAATGACGGCCTGATTGTAAATAACACAAATCCCAGCACGCCAAAAAGGATCGCTCCGATGATATTAAAACTCAGGTGAATTGCCGCCGCCCGCTTCGCTATTCTGGAACCGCCCGCACTGGAGATCATGGCAGTCACACAGGAACCGATATTCTGTCCCAATGTAATGTAGATAGCCGCCCCTGTGGTCACCACTCCGTTCATCGCCAGCGTCTGAAGGATACCGACCGATGCGGAAGAACTCTGAAGCAATGCAGTAACCAATGCACCGATCAGCATACCTAAAAGCGGATTGCCGCCCAATACTTCAAATGCTTTTGCAAATATCGGCGCATCCGTATATACGGAAATCGAATCAGACATCAGATCCAGTCCCATAAACAGCAGACCGAGACCAATTAATATCTCCCCGATTGTTTTTTGTTTCTGTTTTTTAGCAAATACCAGCAAAAGAGCGCCGATACCGATCAAAAACGGCGCATAAAATGCGGGCTTCATAACTTCAAATGCATCCCCCAGCTGGCTCATGGATACAATCCATGCAGTAATTGTCGTACCGATGTTGGCACCCATAATTACGCCTACGGCCTGGGATAAATTTAGAACCCCGGCACTTACAAACCCCACTACCATAACCGTGGTTGCCCCGCTGCTCTGAATAATCGCAGTGATCAAAGCCCCCAGCCCAACTGCCAAAAAACGGTTATTCGTCAACATCCCCAAAAACTGACTCATCTTAGACCCTGCAGTTTTTTGCATACCGTCGGCCATGATATTCATACCATACAAGAACATACCAAGACCGCCCAAGAACCCAAACAGATTCGAAATGTCACTGATTGACATAAATTCCTCCTCACATAAAAAGAACATCTTTCGTATTTCTGCATGCGCAGACATAATAATGATAACATAGACATGCTTTTTAATTCAATCATTTTTAAAAATTATGTAAAATTTCGTTAATTTTAAGTTAAATCGCCAATTCTTTCCGTATCTGCTGTATAATATCCCTAAGACCGTCATTGATATCACTTCTTCCCGCATTTATACCACGGCGGGTTTAAAAATGATATCGTGCATACATCAAAGAAAAGGAGCAGCAGCATGTTTTCTGACTTTCATACACATTCTGATTTTTCCGGTGATTCCGACACTCCGGTTTCCAAACAGCTTGACGAGGCCATCAAACTTGGCATGAAGGAAATCTGCATCACTGATCACCATGATCATGATATTATCATCCCCGGCCTGGGGCCCATTTTCGAACTGGATATCGACGCGTACCTTCCATATATGAACCGGATACGGGAGACATATTCTGACAGGATACGGGTCAACATCGGCATTGAGCTGGGTCTTCAGCTCCACCTGAAAGAGTACCTGGAAGATTTTGTACAGAAATACCATTTTGATTTCATCATAGGTTCCAGCCATTTCATCGACCGCATGGATCCCTATTATCCTGATTTTTTTGCAGGGCGCACCGAAAAAGAGGCTTACAGCCGGTATTTTGAAATAACCCTGAAACGGGTGAAAGAATTAGATTGCTTCGATGTATTCGGCCATCTGGATTATGTTGTCCGTTATGGCCCAAACAAGAATAAATTCTATTCGCTGAAGGAATACGGAGATTTGATCGACCCGATCTTAAAAACATTGATCGAAAAAGGAAAAGGGCTGGAATGCAACACCGGCGGTTACAGACACAAACTGGGCCATCCCAATCCCAGCGAAGAGATCTTAACCCGCTACCATGAATTAGGCGGTGAACTCTTAACCATCGGTTCAGACGCCCATACACCGGAACACCTGGCTTATGATTTCGAACGTGTAAAGCCGGTGCTGGAAAAATGCGGGTTCCGATATTATACAGTATACCATAATAGAAGGCCGGAGTTTGTTAAAATTGGGATTTAGGGGAGAAAGTTACGCAGAAAAGCGGGGCGGAGGGATGACGGAGAACCAGGGCGGGAACCGGAACGGAGGAACCAAACGATACAG
>JAGZXV010000184.1 GCA_018378255.1 Clostridiaceae bacterium
CATTTAATCTTATCGGTTACATAGGTTCTCAGCTTTACAAAATCAGGCGATGTTACATCCCTCGGCCTTGGAAGGTCTACAATGATCTCTTCCTTAACGCTGGTTGGCTTCTGGGACAGCACAAGGATCCTGTCAGCCAGATAGACCGCCTCCTCCGTATTGTGGGTTATGAAAATAACCGTACTTTTCAGTTCCTTCCACAGCCGCATAACCTCATCTTCCAGATAAAACCGGGTCTTAATATCCATCTGCCCATAAGGTTCATCCATAAGCAGTAAATCAGGTTCCATCGCAAAGGCGCGTCCGATCACCACCTTCTGCTCCGTACTCGTTGAAAGCTGGCTGGGATAGGAATCCAGGTTATTGGCCAGTCCCATCAATGCCGCAATTTCCTCTACCTTTTTATTGATCTTCTCTTTAGGCTGTTTTTTAAGCTTCATGGCAAACCCCAGATTTTCCCTGACAGTAAGCCATGGACAAGCGGTTGGCTCCTGAAATACAAAAGCGAGATTGTGCTTTTTAGGGTTAGCAGGCTCCCCGTCTACCAGAATTTCACCTGAGGTAGGTTCGATCAGACAGGTGAGCAAATTGAGAAATGTAGTTTTTCCACATCCCGTAGGGCCAACCACACATACAAATTCGCCATCCTTAACATGGAAGCTGCAGTTCTTAAGCACTTCCAGAGAACCAAAGCTCTTATATAAATTTTTAACAACTACCTTATTTTTCCCGTTATCCATCTTATCCTTCCAAGCCGGAGCGTTTTTTGCGCAGGCACGCACTGAGAATTTCAGCTTCTCAGCTGCGATTCAAATTTGTGGCTCCGACACAAATTCGGGTGTGAACAATAAGCCTTCAGGATTATTGTTCACACGATCCCTCTGCCTGCATATCCATTATCGTTTAATATCCAGTTCCATTAATTCCGTAAGTTCCTCTCTCATACGGAGGAACTCATCCGAAGTATAGCTTCTTGGCCGGCCCAGTTTTGACAGGTCAAATTCCGCTTTTACGGTTGCAGGCTGTTTGCTGAAAAGCACAATACGGTCCGCAAGGTAAAGCGCTTCTTCTATATTATTGGTAACAAATACAATGGTGCGTCTTTCCTGCTCCCAGATTTTCAGGATCTCATCATGCATGGAATACCGTGTCTGGGCATCCAACTGTCCGAAAGGCTCATCCATCAGAAGGACTTCCGGTGAATTGGCATAGGCTCTGGCAATTCCCACCCGCTGTTTCATTCCTCCGGACAACTGGTGCGGATAATGGTTTTCAAAACCTGACAGACCCACCAGCTTAATGAATTTTGCTGAAATCTCTTCCCTTTCCTTCTGGGGGATGTTGCTGTACTTCAGTCCCAGCTGTACATTCTTACTTACGGTCAGCCATGGAAGCAGAGCCAGTTTCTGAAAAACCATGGCAATACGTTTATCGATTCCGGAGTGGGGTTTTCCGTTCAGATAAATCTCTCCAACCGTCGGTTTTTCCAGTCCGGCAAGCATATTCAGTATCACACTTTTTCCGCACTGCCCAGGTCCAAGGAGGACCAGAAATTCGTTGCGGTATACATCCAGCGATACATGATTCACAACATTCAGATCCGTTTTCTTTGTAACAAATGATTTTGAAATATTCCGTATGCTCAATGCAGGTCCGTTCTCCATGGACTTAACTTCCTTTCTATAATGGTAAACAAAGCTGATGTCAGCGCTCCGATAATTCCTATAATCAGCATAGCGACCATTGTCAGCGCAATGTCACCGCCTTCCGAACCTCTCATAATGAGCATTCCCAGTCCTGATTTTGCAGAAATCATCTCCGCTGCCAGCACTACTGCAAATGCCAGCGTCAGCGAAACCTTCAATCCGGCCATAATGGACGGAAGGGCTGACGGCATCACAATATCAAAAAGCAGCCTTGTTCCCCTAGCGCCGAACACCTTGCCCACGGCGATGTTATCTTTTTGAGCCAGGTTAACCCCGGAATATGTATTAACCACAATCGGAATCAGGGTTGCCAGGAATACAAGCATAATCTTAGGCGTCTCCCCAATGCCGAACCATACCGTAAGCAGAGGTACCCAGGCCAACGGCGGAATCGGGCGGATCAGTTCAAACAGCGGCTGCAGCAATGCCCGTGCCAGCCGGTTCCAGCCAATGAGCGTCCCAAAAGGGATGCCGGCCAGGGCTGCGCATAACAAGCCCCCAAATACCCTTTTCAAACTTGCCAGCGTGTGACCTACCATAGTCACCGAACCGATGGGTTTATAAAAAGATGATATGAATTTGCTTCCCACCTGTCCCGGTGTGGGTAAAAACGCATTATTCCTTTTAGAAAACCACGCCCATACCAAAATCAATGCAACGACCGATAATACCGATAATAAATAATTTAATAAATTCTTCTTAAAAATTTCCTTCCAGTTCACGCTATCTCCTCCATCTGAGCACATGGGATTCGGCTACATCCAGAATCATGTAGAGCAGATATCCGATAATCGCGATAACAAACATACCGCACAGGATAAGATCTACCATCATGAACTGCCTGCCCATCAAAATCATGTATCCCAATCCTTTGTTGGAAGCCATCATCTCCGCCGCAATCAGCGTCATCCAGGAAATGCTGAGCGCCACCTTCCATCCGGCAAACACCATGGGCATCGCCGACGGTATTCCCACCTTCAGGAATATGGTCCAGGTATTGGAACCGCAGGTCTTTGCCACATTGACCAGGGCCTGGTTTGTCAGCTTAATGCCTGTATACGAGTTGATTACCATAGGTACAAATGCAGCCATAAAGATAATGGAAGACTTTGCAGCCAGACCAATTCCCAGCAAAAGTATCATGATTGGAATCCAACCCAAAGCTGGAATCGGACGGATCAGGTTGAATATAGGCTTTACGAAATCATCAAAAGGCTTAAACCATCCCATCAGCAGTCCCAAAGGCGTTCCGATTACCAGTGCAAGTAAAAACCCGGTCAGAGAAAGCTGGAGACTGGAAATGGTGTGCTGAATCAATGTGGATCCGTCAGGCGAGGTATCCCAAAACTTTCTTATAAATAATTCCACAACCTTGCTGGGCGCGGCAATATGGGTTGTTTCCACCCAGCCCAGCCTGACAGCCAGCTCCCATACCGTAAAAAATACAACCAGGCTCAACAGTGACAGGAGACGGTATTTGTTTGTCTCCCTCTTCATATCCTGCCGCTCTTTTAATACAGCGGCCTCTAAATTCATTTGATTCTCGTTCAATGTCATTCCTCCTGTACATCAGGACAAGGTATCATCAATAGCGGAAGGGCTTTCTTATTCAGCCGGAACGCCGTCGATAAATTTGGTTTCAAAAAGTTCCGAGTTAATAATCTTATCTAAATCCTCCTGGGTGTAAATACCCTGAGCTGACAAAAATTCCATAATGTCCTTATACATATCGGATATCTTGCTGCTGCCGTCTGCTTCTTTCTTCATGTATTCCTGTGATTCTTTTACCGTAAGGAAAGGAACAAATTCAACCGACTTCTTACAGTCTTCCATACTAACGGTTACACCGTTGTCGTTACACAGGTTATAAAAATACTCCGTAGCTTTTTCCGGGTTTTCTCCGATCCAGGCCGCCGCCTTAAAGTATACTTCAACGATCTTCTGTACTGTCTCAGGTTTTTCTTTTACCGCTTTATCACTTGCATATAACACGGAAACAGCGTCACCGCCGACTTCGCTGCAGACAGACGCCCTGATCCATCCGTTCCTCTCCGCATCAAATGACAATGGCTGCCACTGAATGAGCGCATCTCCCTGTCCTGCTTTAAATGCGGTATTGGCAGCGCTGATCTGCATATTCACGATATCCACGTCTTTACCGCTCATTCCGTATGCATTCAAGGTTTTTTCCAGCGCCCAGTGGCCCATGGAACTCAAAGGCCCCAGTACGGTGATCCCTTTCCAGTCTTCCGCCTGGCCGTACAGTTCAGGATACTGTTCCACATGGCCTTTTCCTGATTTAGCGATGGGAGAATCTTCCCTGACAAAGATGTCCACGATTTCCCCATCCGGAATCCCTGCTGCAACGACATGAAGATTCAATTTCAGCATACCGGTCAGGGACGGGATAATTCCGCTTGATCCAACCATCCAGGCATCGGTTGCCAAAGCTTCCATGGCAGGCGGCGCGCTGGTGTAAATCAGAAGTTCAGGATCCAGCCCTGCTTCTTCAAACATCCCTTCCTGCTCAGCCACATAGATGGGAAGGCCGTTGGGCACTGTCAACACACTCAGCTGGACTTTTTCCAATTCTCCTGAAGCGGCTTTTGTATCCGTTTTCCCCCCTGCCGCCGGTTCACTTCCTGAAGACTTCGCCCTGCATCCTGTTCCTAAACCAACCACCATCGTCATCCCTAAAACTGCTGCCATCAGTTTCAAAACCGTTTTCCTCATAATTCTTCTCCTTTTTAATATTCTTCACATGATAAAACTTGCAAGTACGTTAGTTTGTTCGAGCTCCTTATAAACATGATATTACAACATTACTAATTTGTCAACACGTTTTTTATTTTTATTATTCAATTAATACATCAGTATTTTTTCAATCCGGATTCATTATGTAATAATGCACAAACAACTGCCATCTGTTCCATTCCCATACTGATATGACTGAAAGAAACTTTCCTATTAAACAAAAAAATGTTCCCGGAATCTCCGGAAACATCTCGTCTTTTATCTATCGCTTCAACTGCTTCTCTTTGCAAATTCATTGGCATATTTTAAAAACTTCGCCGAATCACTGAACATATGCTGGTTCTTTTTCCAAATCAGGCTGATTTTAATGCGGATCGGATCATCCAGTCCGATTCCCACGATTTCCGGCACCGTACAGGCGATGTCGCGGAACATGAAACCTGCCATAATCCCTTTGGCAATAAACTGTTTGATCGTATAAAACTGGCCCGAGTAGTGGAGAATGTTGGGCGACTTCCCATAAGCGGCATACCTCATTTTTATCACCTCATTCTGGTAAAAGCCGTCATTGAACATGATGAGGGGTTCGTCCTGTATCATAGGAACCGATACAGCATCCGCCCCTGCAAGGGGATGATCCCTGGACACACAGAACACCGTTTCTGTCCGGGTCAGTTCCAGCATGCAATACTCATCCGGCGACAGATGGTTGCTGGGCACGATGGCGAAGTCCAGTTCATTCTGATCCAGCATTTCCAACAGCCCCTTTGTACCGCTTTCCAGGGAATTGAGCTGTATTTCAGGATACTGCTGCTTAAATCCGGTATACATATCCGGAAATAAAAAGGTGCCGATCATCGGCGGCACACCCAGATTAATCCTGTTGCGCCGGTTTCCCATATCACACATCATCTGGCTCAACGCATCCGCCTGTCCGATCAGCTGTTCCGCCCTGTCCCTAAGATACTTTCCCTCCTGGGTCAGCACAAATCCCTTGTTCATCCGGTGCATTAACGTTACCCCGAACTCTTCTTCCAGTTCCTTCACCGCCGCCGATACCGACGGCTGGGAGATGTGCAGTTCCTGGGCCGCCTTTGTTATATTGTTGAATTTACAGGCAGCGATAAAATACCGCAGCTGATTCAGCTTCATCTCAAATCCCTCACTTTATCCTTATCGTCACTTTCCTGTACTGCTCAGGCGTGATCCCTTCTATCTTTTTAAACAGCTTGGAAAAATAAGTGCTGTTTTCAAAGCCCAGGATATCCGATACCTGGTACACAAGCATTCCCTCCGAAAGCATCTTTTTCGCCGCTTCTATCTTTTTCCTGTTCACATAGGGTATAAAATTTTCCCCCATGGTCTTCTTAAAATAAGAGCTCAAATAAGGTTCAGACACCCCGATATGCCGGGCCGCTTCATTCAATTGTATTACAGAGGTCAGATTATCATCGATATATTGAAGCACCTGTTTTATAAGATCTGAATCAGGGCTCTTCTGCCGGGGCGCAAAAGTCCTGACAAATTCATCGGCAAACAGGAAGAACCACTCCTTCATATCTTCAAAGTTGGTAATATGGACAATCTGCTGGTAATGCTTATAACTGCCAAACACCACCAGTTCTTCCACCGCTCCGCCCAATTGGGAGGCCCGTTCTGAAAAACGGCTCAGGATTTCGATCATCAGCTTTTTCACCAGGTTTACGGAAAGATATCTGCATCCCGAAATCTGGTCAAACAGCTGTTCCAGAATATCCATGATCTCCGCCGAAGAGATCACAGACAAAGCTTTATCAATCTGTTCATAATACCTGTTTACATCAAATGGATAGGCTGTCTGAATCTCCACCGGCTGCCCGATCTCCACAATCCGCTCCTGATTCCCATAAAATCCGATGATTTCTATGGTATTCACCATCTTCAGGAAAAAATGTTCCGGCATCCGTGAGATGTCATATTCCGTAATTCCCGCATAGCATTCCGATGTGATGAAATGACGGATCTGCTTTAACAGGGCTTCCGCCTCACTTCGCTTCACACCCTTTTCCTTTCTCAAGAGCAGAATTTTTCCCTCAAAGATCTTGATGTCAATCTCTTTTCCCAAACCATGGTAGAACTGGCTGCAGATCGTTTCCACGATCTTTAAGTCCGCCATCTCATCCGTATGTTTCCAAAGCATGCAAAGGCAGATGCAGGTCCCGCTCTCAAATCCTTCCGGCACCTCCTGCACTTCCATTTTCAGTTCCCGCCGCTCTTGGGCAGCCGACTTCCTCTCCTTCATGGTGAGGCGCATCTGCGGATTATCCACGATATTAGATAAGGTATTGGTCAGTTCTTCCTTGCTCAGGCCAAATTTTCTCACATAATCGAGAGCCCCCAGTTTCATAGCCATCTTAACCGTATCGAAATCATCATAACAGCTTATCACAATCGTCTTGATCTCCAGCTTTTCATCTTTAATGATTTTGAGCAGTTCCAAACCGGAAATAATCGGGATATTGATATCCAAAAGAAGGAGATCCGGGTGGTAGCGGCGGATCCGTTCTAATGCCTCCTGCCCGTCCTTGGCATCCTCCAGAAGCACAAATCCCATCTTCTCCCACTCCACAAGAGAACGGAGCCCGGCCCGGGCCAAAAGTTCATCCTCAACGATCAATGTCCGAATCATTGGTGCATCCATTTCTAGTCCCCTCCTTCATGATCTTAGGAATTTTAAGTGTGATCCTGAATCCGATTTCCACTGACGGATCGATTTCCAAACCGTAATCTTCCCCGAACAGCGCCTGTACCCGTTTATGGATATTGGACAGGCCGATACCGGTAATCTTGTACTTTTTCGGAACCTGATCCGCAGTCAAAAGGGTATCCGGCGCTTTTTGGTCCGCTCCTTTTCCATTATCCGTAAGCGTCAGTTCTATGTGGTCTTCCACCTGTTCCACCCGAAGAACGATCAGCCCGTCCTCCACATAAGTCATCCCATGAAGGAAAGAGTTTTCTACCAGAGGCTGGAGACAGAATCTGGGAATCAGGCACTCTTCCAGCCCATCCTGAACCGTATAGAAAAAGCTGACTTTGTCGCTGAATCTCACCTTCATAATCTTAACATAGGCATCCAGCACCACCATGGACTGACCGATGGTTCCCAGTTCACTGCTGTGGTCATAGGTTTCATATAAAAGCACGCTCAAATCCGACAGCATCTCCGAAACTTCTTTGTCATCGTTAAGGGCCGCCTTCCACTGGATCGCATTCAGGGTATTAAACAGGAAATGAGGGTTGATCTGGGCCTGAAGAGCTTCATAATAGGCCTTTTCCTTCTGTTCCGTCTCCTCCCGCACATCCTCGATCAGCTTCTGAATCCTTTCGCGCGCCCTCCGGAAACTGTTTTCCAATTCCAATATTTCACGGAACCCATGCTTCCCTTCCTTTAACTGGGAGCTGCTCTGTTCGATATACTGCATATTTTTAACCAGATTGTTGATCGGTTCCGTCATATAGTCGGAGACTTTAATCACGATAACCATGATCGCAACGGTAATTACGACCATAAAATAGAGCATAGTCCGGCTTATCTTCATCGGCCTTTCAAAAATCAGGCTGTAATCTCCCATATACAGAAGAATTGAATCATTGGAACTCAAACGGGTTGCCATGCAGTAATTGCTGCCCCCGCATCGGATTCCCAGGAATTCATCTGTTTTTAAACCAGAAAGCTTCAGGTTTTCCAGCATACTGCCAGCTTTCTTTGCCTCCTCATGATCATTCACCCCCGAGAGGATCCGTCCATCCTCCGACATCATCACCATACTGCCTTTGCGGAACGCCTGTTCCTTTACATCATCCCAAAAAACGTTCTGGGGAATCCGAACCAGCAGCAGACCCAGATTCTGGCCTTTATATTTCTGTACAATTCTGGCAAATGTAAAACACTCCTGATTTCCCCCTAAAACCCCGTTTACAAAACTGTTGATCCCCATGTCCCAATAGGGGAACTGCCCATGCTCTATGGCATTTTCATACCACTCCGAATCACAGTACCCATCCGGCACCTCGTAAGACGCATTGGAAGACAAAAGCTTTCCATTATTTGTGAGCAGCAGCACTTCTCCTGAAAATCCGGCCAGCACACTGACCTGGTCTTTCTGAAGCACTCCGATTAACATAGTCTGTGCTTTATTCCGGACATAGGCATTCTCCCCTTCATACATGGTTCTGAGAAGGGAGAGATTGTTGTCATCCGTTATAAATGCACTGCTGGAATAATTGGCGATTTCGATCACGTTATCGATCTTATCCGCTTTCTGCTGGAACATCATCTGGTAAGATTCTCTGATATTGGAAGACATGTTTTTCTGCAATAATACAGAAAGGATAATCAGTGCGATAAACAAGGGCATCAATACATACAATACAATCATCATAATCATATTGGATTTAATGCTTAATTTAGATACCTCGTTTTTCATTCTGATTATCCTTTTCTTTTTATCCTTTTACTGCTCCGGCAGAGAGTCCGCCCACCAGATTATCCTGAACCATTACGAAAAAGATCAGTACAGGAATCAGACTGAGCACAACAGAAGCCATCAAGGGCCCCCACTCCGTAGAATATTCGCCTACGTAGTCGCGGATTCCCACCTGGATTGTCTTTTTCAATGTGGAGTTAATAAATGTATTGGCATACATGAACTCATCCCAGGAAAGAAGGAAACAATAGAGGCTGGTAGCTGATATGCCGGGTTTGGCAATCGGGAAAATAACTTTTGTGAAAGAGTTAAAACGGTTGCATCCGTCAATCAATGCTGATTCTTCAATCTCCCATGGAATCTGGGTGAAGAAGGTACACATATTCCACACGGCAAACGGAAGCGCAAATGAACAGTTAATGATGATAAGACCCAGGTGTGAATCGATGAGTCCCATGTTTTTCATGATAACATAGTAGGGAATCGAAAGCAAGACGCCCGGAAACATTTTCGTAAACAGGATTCCCAGCTTCATCTGAAGGGAACCGAAGATCTTATATCTGCAGAATCCATATGCCGCTGCGATGGAAAGAAGCATGCAGATCGCTGTTACGATCACCGAAATATAAGCGCTGTTCCAAAAATATCTGACGAAATTGGAATGGAACAGAACTTGTTTGAAGTTGTCAAATGTAATGTAAGTCGGTATGATCTGGCTGACATCATAAATCTGCTCGGATGATTTCACTGAGGTAAAAATTACCCAGAGAAAAGGAGCCGCTGCCACTACCACTATGATCACTGCCAAGATATATAATACGGTTAAATCTAATTTCGTCCTTTTCATAGTTTCACTCCTTGTTCTTAGCTTTACTCATCTTTGTCAGCGCCGATCATTTTAACATAAATAACGGTCAAAATGGCAATTACGATGAATATTACCACGGAAACCGCCGCCGCATAACCGAATTTATGGTCCACAAATGCCTGACGGTACGCATACGTATACATGATTTCCGTACTGCCCAGAGGGCCTCCTTGTGTCAGCAGCCAGATCGCATTGAAGTTGTTAAATATCGAAATCGCATTGAGGATTACTGCCACCGCCATTGGCTCTTTGATATTCGGCATGGTGATATAGAGGAACCTCTTAAGTTTTCCCGCACCGTCGATGCTGGCGCTCTCATACATATCATGAGATACCCCCTGAAGGGCTGCCAGAATAAAGATCATCAGAAACGGCGTACTTTTCCAGATATTTGCAACAATGACCGAAGGCATCGCTGTGCTCACATTGCCAAGCCATGCTATCGGCTGTTCAATGATTCCGAATTTCAGCAGAATAACATTGAAAATACCGATTTTCGTATCATATAATGCGCTGAAGGTCAGAGCGCTGATAGCTGCCGGTATGGCCCACGGAAGCAGAGCTACGGTTCTGAATATGGCCCTTCCCTTGAGTTTTTCATTCAATACAAGGGCTACGATAAGGGCAAAGCTGACCTGAGCAGCTAAGTTTACCAGAGTCCAGATAACGGAATTGCCCACCGACTGACGGTATTTTGCATTGGAAAACACCACCGCGTAGTTTTTCAGTCCTGCGAAAGTGCCAAACAGCGGATCATTGGCCCGGGTCATATCATAATTTAAAAAACTGATTAAAATACCCCGGAGCAGAGGATAGACGCTTAACGCTATAATCGCGATCACAGCAGGAGCAATCAACAGATACCCGTTCAGGTTATGCCTGACCGTGTATTCTTTTGGCATAGTATTTTTCTTATTTTTCATCGACACCCCTCTTTTCAGAGAGGCTGCCAGCAAACCCGTCCGGTATCTGCAGCAGCCCCCACTTTTACTTCTTATTCGTTCAATTAGTTATAGTTTTCTGATATGAAAGTGTTCAGCTCTGTTTCCAGTTCGGCCAAAGCTTCATCCGGAGTCATCATATCAAAGAATACTTTCTTAAATGCATCCACAACTTTTTCATCTACAGAGGCGGCGTTTACGACACGAGGTCTTGGTACAGTCACTTCTGCTTCATCGATAAACACCTGATAATCCGGGTTGATTTCCAGAATCGGAGCATAATCAACATCTGTTCTTCCAGGAATACGTCCCTGCTCGGTCAGAACGAAGTCGCCCTCTTTGCTGGTTAAGTACTGTACAAATGCCCATGCGGCATCCTGTGCCTTGCTGTTAGAGTTGATTGCCAGGTTGTATCCGCCCAGGCAGACCGCTTCTTTTTTGCCCTTAGGCATTGGAACCAGTCCAAATTTCAGATCCGGGTTTCCGTTTGCAATGTTCTTATAAGCCCAGTCACCGCAGATGAAGAATAAACAGTTGCCCTGTACAAATGGTGTATAAGCTTTATCCCAGCTGGTCGCTTCCTTCATGCTTTCCGGGAAAGCTTTATACTTGGTATGTAAACCTGCATAGAAATTAAATGCTTCTTTACCGCTTTCATTATTCACAGTAACCACCGGCTTATCACCTGTCGTATCGATTACCGGGTTGTCATTCTGGAAGAAGAAATTAAAGATTGCATAACCATCAAGTCTGGTGGCTAAACCTTCATATCCTTTTTCCGTTGCCTTCTTAATACAGTCTTCCAATTCTTCCCATGTTGCTGGAGGATTCGCAACCCC
>JAGZXV010000185.1 GCA_018378255.1 Clostridiaceae bacterium
GGAAAACAATGAATTGTATAGAAAAAACTTTGAACAGGGTGTAGATCTGCGGTTTTTGCCTGATCTTCCTCTGGTGCTGGGACATGAGAGCAGCAGGACGGCACTGGGAGTACGGCAGTATTACAGAAAAAACAATCTGGATATTCATATACCGGTAGCAATCAGCGGATTCAGTATCAATTTGAGATTATGCAGATCCGGAAAGTATGCGACCGTTGCGCCATATATGCACTTGTATCAGTTGTTTGAGGACAGACAGTATAGAAAATTTGAAGAAAAGCTTCTTGTCTTTCCAATTCTGAATATTGAACATGAGTATCGTATTGAAATTGTAACCCATAAGGATGTACCGCCGCTTCAGCTGGTGAAGACATTTTCCCGTGTCCTGGAGTCCTGTTGTCATACCTGCTATCACTATATTGATGATTACATAAATACAGTGAATCATATATGAAATAAAATATAACGGCCTTTCTCAAAAGTGATTGCTTGTGGGGAAGGCTGTTTTAATTTGTTTTACTTTCCTTTGCTTATCATAGTAGACTGAAGCTGCAAATGAAATGGTCTGACACAGCCGGATATGAAGGGAGAACAACTATGAGCAAGATCCAAATGACGACACCACTTGTAGAATTAGACGGAGACGAGATGACAAGAGTCATCTGGCAGATGATCAAAGACAAACTGATCACTCCATATGTAGACTTAAAAACAGAGTATTATGATCTGAGTGTTAAGAACTGTGACAATACGGACGACAAGGTAACATATGATTCTGCCTATGCAATCAAAAAGTATCATGTAGGCGTAAAATGTGCAACGATCACTGCTAATCCACAGAGAGTGGAAGAGTTTCATTTAAAACAGATGCTGCCAAGTCCAAATGGTACGGTCAGAGGAATCCTTGATGGGACGATTTTTCGTGCACCGATTATAGTAAGGGGAATGAAAGCAAATGTAAGATCCTGGGTAAAACCGATTACAGTCGCAAGACACGGATTTGGAGATATCTTTAATGGGCAGGATTTTCAGGTTAAGGAAGAGGGAAAGGCCGAACTGATATATACCAATGCAGCAGGAGAGGAAACCTACAGAAAGACGCTGGAAGAATTTAAAGACGGAGGAGTGGTTCAGGCAGTCTATAACAGAGACCAGTCCATTCGGGAGTTTGCGGATTCCTGCTTCCAGTATTGTATTGATACTAAGCAGGATCTCTGGTTTTCCACAAAGGACACCATCAACAAACAGTATGACGGAAGATTCAGGGAGATTTTCCAGCAGGAATATGACAACAAATATAAAGAAGAGTTTGAAAAGCTTGGAGTCACTTATTTCTATACGTTGATTGACGATGCTGTGGCGAGAACGATCCGCAATGAAGGTGGGTATGTCTGGGCATTGAAGAACTATGACGGTGATGTTATGAGTGATATGGTTTCCTCTGGCTTTGGATCCCTGGCTATGATGACCAGTGTCTGCGTCAGTGCAGAGGGAAATTATGAATATGAGGCAGCGCATGGCACTGTTCCGAGACATTATCACAAATATCTTGCAGGTGAGAAGACATCCACGAATCCGGTAGCAACCATCTTCGCTTGGACAGGTGCATTAAAGAAGAGAGGAGAACTGGATCAAAACAAAGAATTGACAGCATTTGCAGAGAAGGTAGAACAGGCATGTATCGCAACCATCGAAGCAGGAGAAGTGACAAAGGATCTGGTTCCGCTAATGGATGAGGTGCATACGGTTGCTTTAAATACAGAGGAATTTATGGATGCAGTCAACAGCAGATTGAAAATGCTTCTTGTATAGTTTCTCTAAAATTAATGCCAATTTATTGTCACATTTGAAAAGAAATTTAAAGGAGATAGTATATGAAGATTATAGTATTACAGGGAAGCCATAATCGGAATGGTTCTACCAGCATTCTGGTGGAACACTTTACAAGGGGCGCAGAGGAATCAGGGCATCAGGTGCAGAGAATTGATGTGGCCGAGAAACGGATCAACCAATGTACTGGCTGTAATACATGCAGAAATGACGGACCCTGCATACTGAGTGAGTTGAGAGATGATAATCACCAAATACGGAAAGCAATCTTGGATGCGGATATGCTAGTGTTTGCCACTCCGCTTTATTATTACGGAATGTCAGCTCAACTCAAGACGGTTATAGATCGTTTTTATGCCTACAATTCCAGTATTAACAGAAAGCATTTGAAATCGGCGCTTCTTGCAGCAGCATCGAATAACGAGGATTGGAGTTTTGATGCACTCCGCAGCCATTATAAAGCGATGGTTTGTTACCTGAATCTGGATGATGAGGGAATGGTGCTGGGAAAAGGTTGTGGGACCCCAGACATGACGAAGAAAACGATATTTCCCAATAATGCGTATGAGTTAGGAAAAAAATTGCGCTGATGTGCATATGCGAAAAACATAGCACAGTGAAAAAGGAGCAGTATATGCTCCTTTTTTCGTACAGAAAAAATTCCCAAATAATCTTATCTGTGCTACAATTTATACAGATGCAGACGGTATTATAAAGTTTGAAAAAAACTGCCTGGAGGAAGGCGGTTTTTCAATATATGGAGGAGAATGACCGTATGAACAGGGATATGACCGTAATTTCCGGAAATAATATGGCTTTTTTGATGGGAGAAGAGAAGACGCCGCGGCAGATGGTGGAGTTTTTGAAGGAGGGGGCTATGTTCCGGGGCTTCAATGACGTGCTGAAACGTGTTTATCCGGGAGAGGATCTGGCATCCAGACTGGCCCAGGGACTTTCGGAGATGACTGGTGAAGAATACGGCAGCATTTCCAGAAAAGTGAGGAACTGGCTGAAAGGGCAGAATATGCCTAAGAACCGTGAAACGCTGTTTCAGATCTGCTTTGTCTTAGGGCTTGGGGAAACGGAGGCAGGATTGGTGCTGGGAGCAGCTTCTGAAACCGGCATCCATTACCGGAATCCGGATGAACTTGTGTATGCCTATGCATTGAGGACCAGGAAAAGCTATGAGGAAGCGGTGGAATTGAGAAAGAAAGTCCGCCAATCCCAGGTGATAGGGCAGAAGGATAATGAAAAGGAAAAAGCGGAATCTCCAGTCTATACAAAACAGGTCAGAGATGCATTTTCGCAGGTCTCCTGTGATGAGGAACTGTTTGCATTTTTCAGGGAACACGGCAGGGAACTGGGGACACTGCATGAAACGGCCTATGCCAAATTTGCGGAACTACTGGATTACCTGCAGAATCCAAAGGGGGAGAGCGGAGAGACGGAGCGCAAATTCACCATGGAAGAAGTGGTGAGAGACTATATCAGGATGAATGTGCCTCAGACGAAAAAAGTATCCGATTATATTTTGCTGCAGCGGCTGGTTAAAAAATACTGGCCCAATGAGAGCAACCTTTTGAACATGCGCAACCGGAAAGAGGATGTGAGCAGAAAGGTGCTGATTCTTCTGTACCTGATTACGGAGGCATTTGATGAGATGGAAGAAGAAGCTGGGGAAGAAGACTATTACCTGGATGAGTTTGAGGAGGATGAGGATTCCGATACCCGGTTGGAGATCCGCTTTGAGAAGATGAATCTGTTTTTGGATTCCTACGGGATGAACCTTCTGGATCCCGGAAATCCGTTTGACTTCCTGGTTCTTTACGCCATGAAAACCCAGGAAGGGGATTTTGTGAGCGACAGGATGGAAGCGGTGTTAAGCGTCCTGTTTGAAGAAGAGTGAGCGGAAAAAAGTTACAGGCCGGTCAAATGAGATCTGCTATGATTGCAGTAGGAAATGCATTTGGATTTAAGAATCAATGCGGATTGGCTGGAAAAAGGCATTTGTCAGAAGATGAATGCCTTTTGGCTTATACGGGAAGAAAGGGGGGATGTAAGGCGTGGACCAGAAACGGCAGTTACGAAAAACGGGTGACGTGATCACCCTGGGCGGTACGGATTACCGGCTGGAATCAGTGGAGGGCTGCGGAGGCAGTTCCGTGGTTTACCGGGCCAAATATGAAGACCGTTTAAACCGTGGATGTTATCATAATG
This sequence comes from Clostridiaceae bacterium, assembly GCA_018378255.1. Lineage (GTDB taxonomy): Bacteria > Bacillota > Clostridia > Lachnospirales > Lachnospiraceae > CHH4-2. Next base: position 4,048 of record JAGZXV010000185.1, read on the forward strand.
TGCTGATAAAAGAATTATTCCCGGCCCATCCTCAGGGACTGATCTACCGTGATGAAGCGGGCAGTGTCTGCTGCCAAAAAGATGGAGAATTGTATATGGAGCGCTGCCGCCAAAGCTTTTACCGCGGCAATCAGGCGAACCTGGAACTTTTGGATTTACAGCCGGAACAGATATCGGGGAATTTAAATTCCTTTCAAGCCTACGGAACTTATTACTCCGTTCTGGCCGTACATGGCGGGAAAAACCTGGAGCAGCTACTGGAGGAAGGAACAGAGGTTAACAGCCTTCGGGCAGCAGCAGCAGGGATGATAAAGATCCTGAATGCGCTGGAATGTTTCCATAAAAACGGAATCCTGCACCTGGACATCAGCCCTGATAACATCCTGATGCTGGAAGACCGGGCGCTTCTCATCGATTACAACAGTGTCTGGCCGATGGAACAAATGGATGGGGAAATCCGTTTATTCAGCATAAAGGATGGATATTCGGCTCCGGAAGTGCGCCTCCGTCAGGAGGTTTCCATAGGACCGGCCACGGATCTTTATTCCGCTGCCGCCGTGTTTTTCCGTATATTGACGGGGCGGAGACTAACGGATGACGAGATTGTGGGCAGCAAACTGGGCAAATGTTTCCCAAAAGATTTGCAGATATTCAGGGATCAGCCCGTATCTGCAGCGAAAAAAGCGGTTCAGATCGTATCTAAAGGGCTGAATATACTGCCCCGGCAGCGTTACCAGTCCATAGGGAAGATGCGGGGGGATTTTGAAGAACTGATCCGCAGAATTGACGGAAAAGGCATTTCCCACAGCGCCATTTGGGAAACCAGCCGGCGGGGATTCCGGGAAAAAGCGCGGCGGGACGGCCTGTATCTGGATAGGACGGCGAAGGCGGAAACGGGAGAATTGATGACGCAGGATGCCTGCTATGAAAAGCTGAAATCAGGCGGTCTGTATCTTTTAAAAGGCCCGGGCGGCATGGGGAAAACCTGTTTTTTGCAGGAATTATGGGCCCGGGGAGTGAGGGACTACCAGTCCCGGATGCCGGTGACGGTCTACATTCCTCTGACAGACTATCAGGAGGCTGGAGAGGAGCCTTTTTATATCAGAAAATATCTGCTGCGCCGGCTATGTTTTTCCCAGCAGGCCAGGGATATGGAAGAGGCGCTCCACATTCTGGACCGGCTGTTTGATAAGCAGAATGCCGACGGCCGCGTTTCCTTCATCCTGCTTTTGGACGGATTAAATGAAGCCGGTACCCGGGCAAAAGGCCTGTTAAAAGAGATCGAAGATCTGGGCCGGAAGCCTGGGCTTGGGATTCTGGTGACTGACCGTTGGGATTCGGTGAAGCAATACGGTCTGCATGAATTTTTCACCCTTGAACTGCAGCCTCTTTCGGAACAGGCAGTGGCAAAGGAACTGGAGCGTGACAAAATCCCCATGCCCAAACAAGAGGATCTGGCCGGGCTGCTCGGCAACCCTATGATGCTGTATTTATACCGGGAAACCGTAAAAGTGAATCTGGAAAGCGGCCGGGGACTGGAAGATGCAGGACAGATATGCAGTATGGAGGAGATGACCGGGCGGTATCTGGAAAGTTTGTGTGTCCGTGGACAGCGCTTGGAAGCGGGAAATCAGGCGGAACAGCTTAGACAGAATTATCTGATCCGCCATCTTCTGCCTGAGATAGCAGGAGAATTAAAGCGTAGGAAAAAAACACTGGTTACGCTGGAAGAGCTTTACCAAATTGTACGGAAGAATTACAAAAGCCTGAACCTGAAACGTTTTGGAATGGCGTTTCCTGAATATATGGGCAAATCCAGGCTGATGTTTAGGGAAATTGCCAATGAGCAGGAGTGGTTTGATTATGCAGTTTCGGAACAACTGATCAGTCATTTGAATCTGCTTGAAAAAACTGCGGACGGAAACTATGGGCTGATCCATGATAATTTTACCGACTATCTGGCAGGTGTTTGGGAGGAGAATAAAAAGAAGGTCGGCCGTTACTTAAGAAAAACCTGGGGATTAAAAGGGTGTGCTGTGATTCTTCTGGCGGTTGTATTGGCGGCAGGAGGGGCTGCGGCCTGGAAATCCCAAGCGCCGGTTAAACTGTCTGAAGAAGACCAGCTGGTGATCCGCAACGCCGTCTCCCGCCTTGTGATGAACCTGCAGATTCTGGATATCCAGGCAGGCGGACAGAAGATGATTCTTCAAAAGGCCGGGACAGACCAGGTATTGGACGGAGAACCAGAGGCTGCGGCAGAGTTAAAGCAGCTGATTGAGAAAAAAAGCCGGGAACTGCCAAACTATGACGTTATGGTAAATGACGGAAGAGAGCTTCTGAACGAACTGGAGCTGATGAAGACTGAAATTCCCATATCTGAACTGGGCGATCTGTACGCGAAGCCGGGGGAGATGGGGGCCATGATTCCAGGCATTCTTGAACATCTGGAATATGGGCTGTGCAGTGAAGAAAGTCCATATTATGACAGAAGCAAGAGGGAACCTTTGGTTAATGCTTACCAGGAGTATCTGGACGCCTATATGGAGGTGTGTTATCTGGAACTGAGCCGGGTGCTGTTAAGCCTGGAACAGGAAACGGCGGATACGGTATTGGATTCGGTTCAGGAAATGATGGTATTTCCCGAATTCATATTAAATCATCCTCTGAGCGGGCAGAGCAGCGGGGAACTGGCCGTACAGTTGGAGGCGGCGAAAGGACAGTTAAAGGATAAACGGGATGAGATGGTGATGCAGAATTATGAGATCAATCGTTAAGAAGGGTTAAAACAGGCAGATATGCGGTATAAGGCAGCGAAAGGGAGGAGGAACTGGTTATGAGGATGAAACAGGGGGTGTCCATTCTGCTGGTTTGTTTTTTACTGGCAGGGTGTTCGGCCGTTGGCGGGAAGAAAAAAGAGGATTATAAGAAAATTGTGGACGATTTTGCCGGTATCACTCTTTTACAGGATCAGGATGGGGGAGCTTATGAGAAAGCATTGGAAGCCGTAGGCATTTATCTGAAGGATTCTAATCAGGAGACTCTGAATGAAGCCCGTGCAGCAGTCAGCAAGACAATCGAGCGCATGGAAGAAGACAGCAGTTCCATGGCGGAATATGAGATGGATGAGGAATTTAAGGAACTTCTCATAAAATATGGACTGGACCCGGAGGAATATAAGATCAATGCAGATATGAGAAGCGGTTATCTGGCGGGATATATCAGCAGCCTTCAATATCTGGAGTATTACCTGGAGAATGAAGGTACGGGAAGCGTAACCCGGGAAAGCCTGGAATTTACTTACCAATACGATGTGGAAGAGCAGGAGTATATGGGCGGCTTTTATTACAGCGGCATCAATTACTGGTTTGCGGAATGGGGAGAAGAAGAAACCGCATATGTGAAACAGCAGGTAGTGGATAAGCTCCAATATTTGACTGCGGAAGATCCTGTTTGGGAGAAGAGCCGGGATGCTGTGGAACGGAGGCTGAACGTTTATCTGGACACAATAGAAAAACATATGGATCAGTGGCTGGATTTCATTGGAGAAAACCAGGAAGATCTTTATCAGATGCAGAAAAAAATGGGGAAATGAAAGGGATGGGCGTGTGATGGAAGAATTTAAAATGGAAAAAGTCATAGAGATGATAGAAACGCAGCTGGCAAAGGGGACGGATTTTGAGTCTCTGGTGTATGAATTTAAACAGAGGGTTTATGATTGTACCGTATCCGTAAATAATATAAAAGAGAACGGATGGTTTGTGGTTGACATAGGGGTTGAAGTTCCGGACACGAACCGCATGTTTTACATGGGATGTGCGAGAGAGAGGAGTCTGGAGGGAGTTTTAGATTTTTTTAAAAATGAAGAAAATGAAAAGATTGTGCAGGGGTATATCAGTATTTTGATCAGACGTGTTAATGAAGAATAAAACAGGATCAATGACGACAGCCGGGGCGGCTTTGCGGGATAAAGGTTTCGTCGGAAATCCGGTGGAAAAAAGTTGCAGGAAGTGGAAACAACCGGTTATATAATGAATTCATCAGATAGAGATAACCAAAAGGAAAACAAATAACAAAATAATCCGTATGATGAAAGGGGAACATTATGATGAAAAAAACAAGTAAATTATTAGCAGGTATTTTCACAGCAGCACTTTTGACGGCGGCCATGGGTATGACAGCCTTTGCAGGAGAAAGAGATTACGATTACACAAATCCATACGATCCGATGCTTAAAAATCTGGAAAAGACATTGGAAGAAAGCAATAAACAGTATCAGAGCGCTTACGATAAGATCCTTGAGGATTTTGATAAAGAGGTTGAGGAGATAAGAAAAGAGGAGAAGGAAGCCGCCAAAAAGGAAAGCAAAAAATCGGACAGCGGCAAAACGTCCGGCTCCGGCACCAAGTCCTATTCAGGAAATGCTTATACACCGCGGGTAACTCTTCCTCAGGAAACCCAAAGAAGTGGGGCGATCTGCAGAAAATGCGATGGTACGGGCAAGGTGAAATGTGAGGACTGCGGCGGCTCCGGGAAAAAAGTGCGGATTAAAAGCAGTATCAACCTGGGTTCGGGCGCAAGCACATATGAAGAAACCACAATCTGCAGAAGATGCAATGGAAGCAAAAAGACAGTCTGTCTGGGATGCCTGGGAGACGGTGAAGTGTGAGGTAGAAAAGAGTGAAGCTGATACGCAGCATAAAACTGAACAGCGGCAGCAAAGAGGAACAGCTGCCTGATATTGCACCTGATTTTCCTTATATCGCATCCAGGGTGGAGCTGGATCAGTATATGGGAAGATTCGTGCCATGGCATTGGCATAATGCGGTGGAAGTGTTCTACGTTGAAAGCGGTGCGCTGGAATACTATACGCCTAAGGGAATGACTGTATTTTTGGCGGGCACAGGCGGCATGGTAAATTCCAATGTGCTTCATATGACGAAAAAAGGTATGGAGCATACGGTATCATCTCTTCATATCTTTGATCCCTCTCTGATTGCAGGGGGACAGAGCGGCAGGATCTGGCAAAAATATATCATGCCTCTGATTACTGCCTCGCGGGTGGAGATCATTGCCCTGTCCCCTGAAGTGCCGGAACAGAAAGAGATTCTGGATAGAATCTGTCTGGCATTTGAACTGCCGGAAAGCGGTTTGGGATATGAAATGGAGCTGAGAAATGCTCTGAGCGATATCTGGGTCCGGATGTTTGAACTGTCAGGTCCGTTACTCGAGGAACATGATCCCAATGACAGGGCAAACAGCAAGATAAAGCTGATGATGACCTATGTCCATGAGAATTATGAGAAAAAGATTACGATTGAGGAACTGGCCGCTGCCGCTTTTTCCAGTGAACGGGAGTGTTTCCGCATCTTTCATGATTACCTGCACACGACGCCGGCAAAATATATAAAAAGCTACCGCCTGCAGATGGCCTGCGCTATGCTGGCCCAGGGCAGGGAACCGGTTACTGCAATCGGACATTTGTGCGGGCTGGGCAGCAGCAGTTATTTCGGCAAAACCTTTCGGGAGAATATCGGCTGCACCCCGCTGGAATACCGGCGCAAATGGCAGGATAATGACAGATAAAGGCAGTAAATCGCATATTCACGCGTAATACATTGCACTATAATGATATTTATAAAAGGTAATGGAGAAGTGGTAAATATCTTATAGCTGCCGGTAAACGGAAGAATGGAGCGTGAAATATGATAAAGCTGAATATTTTAAACATGAAAAAGTTTTTACAGACAGTGAATGACTGCAGCAGTCCGGTAAACCTTATAGACGCGGATGGCAGAAGGGAAAATATCAATAAGAATTTCCTGTTCCAGAGGGAGATGATGAACCAGCATATAAAAAACGGTAAATATTCACGTCTTGTACTGGAAATTGCAAAACCAAAAGACTACATGAACATTATTTTTTACTATATAGGAGATTGCTGACAGATACTCTGTCAGAGAACTTTCATTGCAGGCGGATAAAATCCGCCTGTATTCAATTCTGTCTTTTAACCAATCTGCATAGATATTCTGATTATCTGGCCGGATGACTTACCGGCGCGTTCTGAAACGGACGTCCCCCCGAATATAACGTAATGTTTGCAAATCCCACATTCAGCAGTTATAATAGATCGAGAAACTAAAGAAAGAAGGAAATGTGATAATGGGAAAGATTTTGTCGGATGTGACAGACCGGTTACATTTTTTTGAGGGAATTGATCCGGTCGGTTTGGCAGAAAACTACGGAACTCCTCTTTATGTTTATAATGAGAGAATTTTAAGAACACGCTGCCGCGATTTAAAGCGGTTTGTAACCTATCCAAAGTTTGAAGTGGATTATTCATCAAAGGCCAACTGCAATCTGGCATTTCTTCAGATTGTAAAGAGTGAAGGGCTGAAGGTGGATGCAGTGTCCATGGGGGAGATTTATGCCCAGAGACTGGCCGGGTTTGAGCCGGAGGATATCTTTTTTATCTGTAACAATGTGTCAGAGGAGGAGATGATGTACGCGATTGAGGAAGGCGTGCTGATCAGCGTGGATTCTCTGGCCCAATTGGAGCAGTTTGGCAGACTGAATCCGGGAGGAAGGGTTGCGGTACGTGTGAATCCTGGTATCGGGGCAGGCCATCATGAAAAAGTGGTTACGGCAGGAAAGAAAACGAAATTCGGCATTTCGACGGATCAGCTGGATCAGGTGAGGGAAATTCTGGAACGTTATCATTTGACATTGGCGGGAATCAACCAGCATATCGGTTCCCTGTATATGAAAGGCGATGAGCTGCTGCAGAGCATGGACCGGCTTTTGGAGATCGTTATGGAGTTTAAGGACCTGGAGTTTGTGGATCTTGGCGGTGGATTTGGGATTCCATATCATAAAGAAGACGGAGAAGAGCGCCTCGATCTGGAAGAACTCGGAAAAGCGATCGATGAAAAGATGAAGGAATTTACAGCGCGTTACGGAAAGGAAATCACCCTGCGCATTGAGCCGGGCCGTTATATATCAGCCGAATCCAGCGTACTGTTGGGAAGGGTACATGCTGTTAAATACAACGGAGGCCAAAAATATGTGGGAAGTGACATCGGCTTCAGCGTTTTAATAAGGCCTGCCATGTATGATTCCTATCATGGCGTTGAGATTTACCGTCCGGGGGACGAGCCGTCTGTGGAGAAGGAAGAAGTCACGATTGTGGGAAATATCTGCGAAAGCGGTGATATACTCGCCAAAAACAGGCTGCTTCCAAAGATCCGGCAGAAAGATGTGCTGGGGGTTCTGGATGCAGGCGCATATGGACAATCCATGTCTTCCAACTATAACAACAGGCTGCGTCCGGCAGAGGTATTGATCCGGGAAAACGGAGAGGTTGTATTGATCCGGGAACGGGATACGTTGGAGGATCTGGTAAGACATCAGATTTTATTATAGTCGAAAAGAGGATAGCCTATGAAAATAGTAGATCTTATTCTGTTTATGGGACAGAGCAATATGGCGGG